>NZ_JBVICA010000024.1:0-125175 GCF_055573115.1 Streptomyces sp. NPDC030222 | reverse complement strand
CCTGGCTCGTCCACCACGGCAACCGCCAGCTCCGCTACCGAGGCACCATCAACAACAACGCCTGGCTCCAAACACGAGCCGCCGTCCTCAACCTCGGACTCACCCACACAGGCGACACCTGGCACCTCACACCAGCCATCACATAACCAGAGGGGCCACCCGGCCTACGGCCGGGCAGCCCCTCACCAAGATCTTCATCAGCCTTCTAGAGGGCATCCACCGCGCTCACCCTCCAGCCGCCGTCAGTCAGCGTGAGGGTCATCCGCACCCGGTTCAGGTCCACCCGAGGACCGGTGATCCGGCTGCTCGTGGTCACCTGGTTCACGAACAGCAGCACCACCGCCCGCTCCGGACCCACCGACACCACGGAGGCCGCCGGGGCACCACCGTCCGACGGCTTCGCCACCGTCGCCCTGACGACGCCCTGGTACGTCTTCGCGGTCGGCGCCACGACCGCCGCTGTCGTCTTGAGGTACTCCTCCCGGAATGGGCCCGCGAGATGGGCGCGCGCAGCGGCGAAATCCCGGTCCAGGTGCCGGTAGTGATACGACAGGACGACCGGCGCCGCCTTCAGCGCGGCCGCCAGGGCCTGCACCCTGGCCGTGTCGGTCCGCCGGCCCTCCCAGTAGTGCCATCCCAGCCCGCCGCAGGCGGCCGGCCCGGCCACGGCCGCCAGGGCGAACACGGCCGCCGCGGCACGGGGCCGCCGGCCGCGCCGCCGCGCGGCGGATTCCGTCCCGGTTCCCTCCGCCGCGGCCTGCGGCACGTCCGGTGCGGGCGGCTCCTCCGCCCACGGTAGGTCCTCCACGTCCAGCACTCGGCCGACGGCGGGCGGCTCCTGCGGGGCCTGCGCGGCCCGCTCGGCGCGCCGGTCGGCCGCACGCAGCGCCGCCGCCACGGAACTCCGCCTGCTCGGCGAAGCGGTGCGCCGGGTTCTCACGGTCGGGTTCACCACGGTGTCTCTCCTCACTGGTGGTACGGGGGCGCGGTGCGCGCCGTCAGCCGACGAACTCCAGACCGGACGTCAGCCAGCGGCCGCCTTCGCGCACCAGGTCGAGCTGCAGCCGGTACGTACGGACCTGCCCCTCCGGGGCGGCCACGTTGGTGACCTTGCTGTCGGCCACCACCAGCACCCGGGCGGTGCTGTCATCGGCCCGGGTGATGCCGGCCTCCAGCACCTGGCCCTGCGAGACCGACCTGTTGTCGGCGACCAGCACCGTCAGCGCCGCGGTCTGCGCCGCGAACTCCTTCTTGAAGTCGCCGGTGGCCCCGTCGAGGACGTTCCTGCTGTCGCGCTGGTAGTGCCGGTAGTCGAGCGAGGTGAAATTCAGTGCCGAGCGGCGGGCCGCGGCCAGGATGTCCTGGTCCCGCTCGTCCCGGGCCTGCTGCCTGTGTAGCTGGAAGCCCAGCCAGCAGGCGGCCGCCGACGTCAGCACGGCCACCACGGCCAGTACCGCGAGGAACGGCTTCCCGCCGCGTCGCGTGCGGACGCTCATGCCATCGGTCCCACGAGCAGCCATTGCCAGGAGTCCTTTCCGAGAACGGTCTGTCCGCCTCCCGCCGAGCCGATCTCGACGAGGGTTCCGTCCGGGCCGGTCGCGGTGCCGGTCTCCGGGTCGTAAGGGGTGACGTACGCGGCTGGGTGCGCTCCCCGCGAGCTGCGTCCCGCCGACACGCCCGGCGCGTTCTGGGCGCCGCGGACCGAGGTCGTGCTGCCGCGCGGGGCCGTGCAGCGCGCGTTCGTGTTCGCGGGCCGGTGGCTGGTGGCCGCCGGGTCGCGTGGGGTGGTGGAGTAGCCCTGGCGGCAGGGCGGCGCCTCGTCGCCGCCCACGACCAGCCCGAAGTGGGTGGTGCCGTCACCGGGGATCACGGTGTAGCTGCCCGCGACGACCACCGGGAAGGTGACCAGGGCCTGTTCCACCCCGGGTAGCCGCGCCACCATGACCTGTCCGCCGCTGATCAGATTGCCGAGCAGCACCGGCAGATGGGTCTCGTTGGACTTCAGCAGGGCGTTCACCTCCTGTGCGGCGGGCGCACCCGAACCGATCAGCCGGCGCAGATCGCCGTCGCCGGCCTTGAGCTCGGCGGTGAGGGCCGCCAGGTCCCTGGAGAAGGACTTGATGGCGGAGCCCTTGTCGGTCTGCGTCCTGAGTACCTTCCGGGAGTCCTCGATCAGCGAGACCGTCTGCGGCAGCGAGTCCGACGCCGACTCGACGAGCGCGTTGCCGGAGTCCACCAGTCGGCTCAGGCGCGGCCCGGTGCCGGCGAACGCCTTGCCCAGCTCGTCGACGGTGATCCGCAGGTCCTTCTTGTCGACGGACTTCACCAGCCGGTCCAGGCCGAGCACCAGATCACCGGAGGCGAGCGGAACCCGGGTGTCCGCCCGGGGGATCGTGCTGCCGTGCCGCAGGTACGGGCTGGCGGCCGTACGCGGCTGCAGATCGACGTACTGCTCGCCGACCGCCGAGCGGTGGGCCACCACGGCCAGGGTGTCCGCCGGGATCCGCGCGCCGTCCTGGATGTCCAGGGCGACCGACACCCCGCCGGAGCGGGTCAGCTCCAGGGTCCCGACCCTCCCCACCGGAACCCCGCGATAGGTGACCTCGGCACCGCTGAAGATGCCGCCCGACTCAGCGAACTCGGCTCGCACGGTGTAGCCGCGGTCGAGGACGCGATCGGCGAGCCCGGTGTACTCGGCGCCGACGTAGGACACACCGACGGCGGTGAGGGTGGCGAAGGCGAGCAACTGGGCCTTGACCGTACGTGTGATCACAGCTGCATCCCCTTCAGCATCAACTCCGCGAGGGCGAGCTCGACGCCGGGAGGCCGGCCGTCGCCGTCCCCCGTTCCGTACGCGACGGGGCTGCCCGCGCAGACCGGCGGGCAGAGCGTCACACCGCCGTCGTCCCCGGCCGCGGGGCCGGAGGGGCCGCCCGGCAGCTCCGGTGGGCCGTCCGGCACGGCGTCCGGTGCGGTCGGCACACCGGGCGCCTCGGGGAGTCCGGGCGTTTTCGGGAGACCCGGCGTTCCGGGCTCCTTCGGCGTCTCCGGCGCGGCGGGGCCGCCGCCGAGATTGCCGTAGACGCTCGCCAGGTCCAGATCGGCGGTCACCCTGAGATTGACGTAGTCACCCTTGATCGCGTCGACCGCGTTGCGCGGGAACGGATACGTGGTCATCAGTTCCAGAGCGTTGGGCAGGTCGTCGCCCGCCTTGTTCAACTGCTGCAGGATCGGCTGCAGTTTCCTCAGGTTCTCGACCGTGTCCGCCTTCGAGGCGTTGACCACCCGGGTGCCGGTGCGCCCCAGCTTCGACAGTGCGGTGAGCATCGCCGTCAGATTGCGGCGCTGGTCGGCCAGCACCTTCAGCGCGGGCGTCAGCGTGTCGACGGCCACGGCGATGGTCTTCTTCTCCCCGCCCAGCCGCGCGGCCAGGCGGTCGACGGCCTCGATGGCGCGGACGATCTCCTTGCGCTGGGAGTCCAGTCCGCCGAGGAACGTGTCCAGTTCGCCGAGCAGCGACCTGACCCGGTTCTCGCGGCCCTCCAGCGCCTTGTTGAGCTCGACGGTGATCGTCTTCAGCTGCGCCACCCCGCCGCCGTTGAGCAATGCCGACAATGCGGACAACACCTCCTCGACCTCGGGATTGCGGCCGCTGCGGGAAAGCGGGATGCGGTCGCCGTCCGCGAGCCTGCCGACGGATGCGGTGTCCGCGGGTGCGGACAGGGCGACGTACTTCTCGCCGAGCATGCTGGTCTGCCGCAGCTCGGCGACCGCGTTGGCGGGAAGCTTCACGTCGTCGTCGATCCGCAGCCGGACGCGCGCGTGCCAGCCCGCGAGCTCCACCTTCTCGACCGCCCCGACGGTGACGTTGTTGACCTTCACCGTGGACTGCGGCACCAGGTCCATGACGTCCCGGAACTCGACGGTGACCCGGTAGGCGCGGCCGTCCGCGGCGGCACCGCCCGGCAGCTGGACGTCCTGCCAGCCGTTGAACTGACAGCCCGACAGGAGCAGGGAACCCACGGCCGCCCAGGCCGCCCTGCCGGGCCGGTGCAGTGCGCTCATGCCTTGCCCTCCAGGATTCCGCCGAGCGTCCGGTCCACCGAGCCGGTGCCGGGCGCCGCCGGGGCCCGGGACACGTCCGGCAGCGAGTCGAACAGTTTCCGCAGGTCCGCACAGTCGGGGTTGGTGCCGCCGGTGTCACCCGTCGTCTTCAGCAGGGAGCACAGCAGCGAGGCCGGGTCCTGCGGCTGGTCGGGGTTGTTGCGGGTGTCGAGGGTTCCGGACGACGGGTTGTACGCGTTCTGCAGGTTGGACAGGCCGGCCGGGGCCACCTCCAGTAGCTCCTCCAGGGCGGTCCGCTGGGTGACGAGCACCTCGGTGACCTTGCTCAGACCCTCGATGTCCGAGGTCAGCGCCTGCCGGTTCTTCTTCACGAACGCCGACACGTCACCGAGCGCCGCGCCCAGGTGCTTCAGGGCCGCCGCGAGGTCCTTGCGTTCCCCGGCGAGCTGCCCGGCGACCTCGGCGAGGCTGTCGTTGAACGACCGGACCTCGGCGTCGTCCGCGGCGAGCGCGGCGGTGAACACCTGGAGGTTCCGTACGGTGCCGAACAGGTCCTGCCGTCCGTCGGACAGGGTGGTGACCGCCAGGGACAGGTCCTGGACGGTCTGGTTCAGCTGCTCGCCCTGGCCCTCGAGGTTGTCGGCGCTCACGCCGAGCAGCCGGGACAGCGAGCCGTCCTTGTTGGCGCCGCGGGGGCCCAGCGCCTCGGCCGTGGTGTGGAGGCTGTCGAATACCCGGTCCAGCTCGACCGGTACGGCCGTGCGCTCCTCGGGGATGACGGCGCCGTCCCGCAGCGCCGGCCCGCCCCGGTACACCGGCAGCAGCTGGACGTAACGGTCGCTGACCACCGACGAGTTGACGATCGCGGCCTTGGCGTCCGCCGGCACCTTGCGGCGCGACTCGTACTCCAGCTCCACGCGCACCCGGTCGCCCTCCGGGGTGATCGAGGCGACCTCGCCGACCCGGATCCCGAGGACCCGGACGTCCGAGCCGGGGTAGATGCCGACCGTGCGCGGGAAGTACGCGGTGACACGGACGGTGTCGTCGTCCGGCAGCAGGACGAGAGCCGAGCCGGCGGCCACCACGAGCGCGACGGCGGGGACCAGGCGCTTCCTCGAGCCGAGGCGCTTCAGTTGCGCGGTGCGGCGTTTCAACGCGGTGAGGCGGGCGTTCATCGGGACTCTCCCGTCCGCGGGACCACCGGAGTGGCGACCATGTTCTGGATGTAGCTGTCGAACCAGCGGCCGTTGCCGAGCGTGTTGGTGAACACCCGGACGTACGGGGCGAGCAGCTTCACGCTGCGGTCGAGGCTCGTCTGGTTGCGTTCGAGCATCCGGACGAAGGTGTTGAGGTTCTTAAGCGCCGGACCGATCTGCTTCTCGTTGTCCTTGACCAGGCCCGACAGCTGGACGCCCAGCGCGGCGGAGCTCTTCAGCAAGGCGTGGATGGCGGCTCGCCTCCGCGCGATCTCCTGGAACAACTTGTCGCCGTCCTTGACCAGTGCCTGGAATTCCTTCGACCGGGCGGAGAGCACGCCGGTCACGCCGTTGGCGTGCTTCAGCAGCTCGCGCAGCGCCTCGTCACGGGAAGCCACGGTCCGGGATATCCGGGACAGGCCCTTGACGGCCGCCCTCACCTCCTCCGGGGAGTCCTCGAAGGTGGTGGAGATGGTGTCCAGGGCCCGTGCGAGCCGTTCGGCGTCGACCTTCTCGGTGGTGGTCGTCAGATCGCTGAACGCCTCCACGATGTCGTAGGCGGGGACGGTCCGGCCGAGGGGGATCTCGCTGCCGGGCTCCAGCCGGCCGTCGCCCTTCGGTTCCAGGGCGAGGTACTTGGCGCCCAGGATCGTCTTGATGCGGATCGACGCGCCGGTCCGGCTGCCGAGCCCCGGGTCGCCCTTGACCCGGAAGGTCACCTTCACGTGGTCGCCGTCGAGGTCGACCTCGTCGACCTTGCCGACCTTGACGCCCGCGATGCGTACCTCGTCACCCGACTTGAGGCCGCCGGCCTCGGAGAAGGCGGCGCTGTAGGTGTCGCCGTCGCCGATCAGCGGCAGACCCTCGGCGTTGAACGCGGCGGCGGTCAGCAGGGCGAGCACGGTCAGACCCGCCGCGCCGACGGCCACCGGGTTCCTCTCGCGGAAGGGGATCATCCGCCGCACCTCGCCCTCGCGACGTGGAGCTCGGGGGTGATGACCTGCCGGGTCTTCGGCAGCACGATCCGGCCGTCGAAGTCGCAGAGGTAGAAGTTGAACCAGGAGCCGTACGAGGCGGTCCCGGTCAGCTTGTCCAGCTTGTTCGGCAGCCGCTTCAGGACGCCCTCCACGGTCTTCTCGTTCCTGTTGAGCGTCCCGGTGAGCCGGGACAGCTCGGCGATGTCCTGCTTCAGCAGCGGACGGGCGTCCTCGAGCAGCCCCGAGGTGGCCTCGGTGAGGGCGCCGATGTTCGCCAGTGACTCGCCGATCGGTTTCCGGTCCGCGGACAGTCCGGAGATCAGCCGCTGGAGCTCCTTGAGCAGCCCCGAGAAGCGGGCACCGCGCTGGTCCAGCGTCTTGAGCACCGTGCTGAGGTTGTCGATCACCGATCCGATGATCCTGTCGCGGTCGGCGAGCGTGGTTGTGAGCGACGCGGTGTGGGCGAGGAGGCTGTTGACCGTGCCGCCCTCGCCCTGGAGCGTCTTGACGATCTCCGTGGCGAGCTGGTTGACGTCCTCCGGGCTGAGCGCCGCGAAGAGCGGCTTGAAGCCGTTCAGGAGGGCGTTGAGGTCCAGCGCCGGCTGGGTCCTGGACAGCGGGATACGGCTGCCGGGCCGGAGGGTCGTCCGGTCGCCCGTCCCCTCGGTCAGGGCGATGTACCGGCTGCCGACGAGGTTCCGGTAGCGGATCACGGCGCCCGTGCCGGCGAACAGGGGCCGGTCGCGGGAGACGGAGAAGGTGACCTCGGCCAGGGTGCGGTCCGTGATCGCGATGTCCTCGACCTCGCCGACCCGCACGCCCGCGACCCGGATGTCGTCGCCCTCCTCCAGGCCGGTGACATCGCTGAACACCGCGCGGTACGTGTCGGCGGGGATGAACGAGACGTTCACGATCGTGGCCGCGAGCAGCGCGGTCGCGACGATCGTCACCGCAGCGAAGACCGAGAACTTGACCAGCGGTGCCAGGGTCTCCTGGGCTCCCCCGGACCTCGTACGACCGGGCCTCATGCGACGCTCACCGCCGTTCCCCGCGCCATCGGGCCGAACAGGAGCGTGGCGACGGCCGGGACCCGGTCGGCGGAGACACCCAGGACGGGCGCCACGAGCGAGCCGACGGCCCGCTGCTCCGCCTTCGTCGCAGACACGCCGGACGGAAGTCCCGGCAGCGCCCCCGGCTGCGCGGCGGACGTGCCGTCCTTGAGACGGGTGGCCGGTGCCGGCACCCGGGGATGCGGGAGACCTCTGCAGTCGGGTCCTGATCGCTCGGCATAGCGGGGTTCCTCACCGGGTCTGTACGCGGGTCGCGGGCGGACGAATTCGAGGGTGATGCGCATCTCCCCGCCCTTGAAGGCCTGTTCGGAGGCCGCCTCCTGCCTGACCAGGCCTTCGAGCAGGCACGGGTACTCGGGGGAGTAGCGGGCGAAGAGGGCCAGGGTCGGGCGGGACACCCGGCCCAGGGTGATCAGCCGGTCGCCGTTGTCCTCGAGGATGCGGTCCGCGGTGCCGGCCATGGTGGTGGTGCTGGTGAGCGCGGCGGCCAGCCGGCTCTTCTGCTCGGTGATCGTGCGGCTGGTGGTGACGGTGTTGCGCAGGACGCGCATCAGGTCCGGCGCGGCGTCCCCGTACACCTCGGCCACGTCGGCGAACCGCGCGATGTCCTCCTTCAGGGAGGGCATGTGCGGATTGAGCTGCTTCAGATAGCGCTCGACACGGACCAGGTTGTCGCCGATCCGGTCACCGCGCCCCTCGAGCGCGGTCGCGAACGCAGAGAGGGTCGCGTTGAGTTCGGCGGGCCGGACCGTCCGCAGCAGCGGCAGCAGATCGTTCATCAGGTGCTGGACCTCGATCCCGGCCTTCGTACGGTCCTGGGTGATCACGTCCCCGGCGCGGATCGGCCGGCCGCCCGGGGAGCCCGGGGGCTCGACCAGCTCGACGTACTTCTCGCCGAACAGCGTCTTGGGCAGCAGCCGGGCGTTCACATCGGCCGGGATGCGGGCTACGTGTTCGGGCCCGAGCGCGATGTCGAGCGTCGCCTTCTCCCCGTCGGCGTGCACCGCGCGCACCTCGCCGACCAGCAGACCGCGCAGTTTCACGTCGGCCCGCGGGTCCAGCTGGTTGCCCAGGGTGTCGGCCTCCAGCGTGATCCGTACGGCGGGGACGAACACCTGCCGGTACACGGCGACCGACAGCGACAGCAGCAGCGCTATCACCGCGATGAAGACGACGCCGTACAGCCGCAGTCGTGTGCTGCGCGACGCAATGATGCTGTGCACGGTCCTGTGCATGGGCCGCTACCCCGCAATCCGTACGGTCGTGTTGGCGCCCCAGATCGCGAGACTGAGGAAGAAGTCCAGGACGTTCACGGCCACGATCGAGGTCCGCACGGCACGGCCCACCGCGACCCCGACACCGGCCGGGCCGCCGCTCGCGTAGTAGCCGTAGTAGCAGTGCACCAGGATGATCACGACGGCGAAGACGATCACCTTGCCGAACGACCACAGCACGTCGACCGGCGGAAGGTACTGCTGGAAGTAGTGGTCGTAGGTGCCCGCGGACTGCCCGTAGTAGCCGGTGGTGATGGTGCGGGCGGCGAAGTACGACGACAGCAGCCCGATCACGTACAGCGGGATCACGGCGACGAATCCGGCGATCATCCGGGTCGTCACCAGGAACGGCAGCGACGGGACGCCCATCACCTCCAGGGCGTCGGTCTCCTCGCTGATCCGCATCGCGCCCAGCTGGGCGGTGAACCCCGCTCCGACTGTCGCGGACAGGGCCAGCCCGGCCACCAGCGGGGCGATCTCCCGGGTGTTGAAGTACGCCGACAGGAACGCGACGAAGTTGGAGGTGCCCAGCTGGTTGAGCGCCGCGTATCCCTGCAGGCCGACTTCGGTGCCGGTGAAGAACGACAGGAAGGCGATCACACCGACGGTGCCGCCGACGACTGCCAGCGCGCCCCGGCCGAAGCTCACCTCGGCCAGCAGCCGCAGGATCTCCTTCTTGTAGCGGCGCAGGGTACGGCCGGTCCACGCCATGGACCGCCCGTAGAAGGCGAGTTGGGTGCCCAGCTCCTCCAGACGATGCGACAGAGCCATGCGTCAACCCCTCTGTGGAACGACTTGGAAGTACACGGCGGTCATCACGAAGTTCGTGACGAACAGCAACATGAAGGTGATCACCACCGACTGGTTCACGGCGTCGCCGACGCCCTTCGAACCGCCCTTGGCGGTCAGCCCCTTGTAGGAGGCGACGATCGCCGCGATCGCACCGAACACCAGGGCCTTCAGTTCGGCGGCCCACAGGTCCGGCAGCTGGGCGAGGGTGGTGAAGGAGGCCAGGTACGCGCCGGGCGTGCCGTTCTGCAGCACCACGTTGAAGAAGTATCCGCCGGCCACGCCGACCACCGACACCAGGCCGTTGAGCAGCACCGCCACCACCATGGAGGCCAGAACCCGAGGGACCACCAGCCGGTGGACGGGATCGATGCCCAGGACCTGCATCGCGTCAATCTCCTCGCGGATCTTCCGGGCGCCGAGGTCCGCGCAGATCGCCGTGCCGCCCGCGCCTGCGATGAGCAACGCGGTCACGATCGGCGAGGCCTCCCGCAACACGGCCAGCACCGACGCGGCGCCGGCGAAGGACTGCGCGCCGAGCTGCCGCGTCAGGCTGCCGATCTGCAGGGCGATGACCGCGCCGAACGGGATGGAGACGAGGGCGGTCGGCAGGATGGTGACGCTCGCGATGAACCAGGCCTGCTGGATGAACTCACGCACCTGGAAGGGCCGTCTGGGGAGCGTCCGCAGCACGTCGAGCGCCATCGCAAAGAGGCTGCCGGTGTGCCGCAGCGCGGCGACGGGGAAGAGGCTCATGACGCCGCCACCGCCTCCCGGTCCGCGATGGCCTCCCAGCGGGGCGGCCGCTTGATTCCGGGGCTCGGCAGCAGCCGGGGCGTCAGATGGGTGACCCCGGCGCCGTCGTCGATCCGGGCCAGCTCCTGCTCGACCTGCGCCGCGTCCTTCTCCTCCGCCATGCCGATCGGCCCCTCCATCCGGCCGTTCAGGAACTGCCGTACGACGGGCTCGTCGCTGGTCAGCAGCTGCTCGCGCGGGCCGAACATCACCAGTTCGCGGCGGAACAGCAGCCCGACGTTGTCCGGTACCCGGCGGGCGGAGGCGATGTCGTGCGTGACGATAAGGAACGTCGCGTCGATCTGGGCGTTGAGGTCGACGATCAGCTGGTTGAGGTACGCCACCCGGACCGGGTCGAGTCCCGAGTCGGGCTCGTCGAAGAGGATGATCTCCGGGTCCAGCACCAGCGCCCGGGCGAGTCCCGCCCGCTTGCGCATGCCGCCGGAGATCTCGCCGGGCAACTTCTCCTCTGCCCCGAGGAGGCCGACCATCTCCATCTTCTCGAGCACGATCCGGCGGACCTCGCTCTCCGGCTTGCGGGTGTGCTCACGCAGCGGGAAGGCGACGTTGTCGTACAGGTTCATCGAGCCGAACAGCGCGCCGTCCTGGAACAGCACGCCGAACAGCTTCCGCACCTCGTACAACTCGTGCTCGCCCAGCGCGGTGATGTCCTGGCCGGCGACCCGCACGGATCCGGTGTCCGGTCTGAGCAGCCCCACGAGCGTCTTGAGGAACACCGACTTGCCCGTGCCCGAGGGCCCCAGCATGACGGAGACCTCACCGGCCGGCAGCGTCAGCGACACGTCCTGCCAGATGACCTGCCGCCCGAAGGACTTGGTCAGCCCTTCCACACGGATCTCGACACCCATCCGGTTCCACCCTTCAGCCGTGGAGCAGCTCCGACATCTGCTCTACGGGGAGGGGCGGACCGTCCGTCGCGGGAAGTGGACTTCTTTTTCGGGCGGGATTTCCTTCGTGTGTGGAGCACCCGTGCCGGGGACCGCGGGGCGACCCCGGCACGGTTACGGCAGTGAGACCTCCGGGGCGGGGATTCCCGGCAGGTGGGAAGCCGGCGCCCCGCCCTCGGGCAGGGGCGCGTCCGGCAGGCCGGCCCCGCGCGGACCGTCCACCAGCAGCGACGGGTCCGGCACCCGCACGGACGGCAGGGCGGGGACCGCGGGCAGCGTCATCTCCGGCGTGGCGGGCAGGGACGGCAACGGGGGCAGGGATGCGCTCGTGAGCAGCCCGTCCGCGGGGGTGGGTGTGGGGCCGCCCGAAGGAGCCGCCGCGGGCGAGCCCTCCGGGTCCGCGGGCATCCCGACGGACGACGCCACGCCCGAGGCGGTCCCGGTGCGCGCGCCCGCCGGTCCCGACGGGGCGGAAGTCGAGGGCGCCGGCCGCGCCCCGTCCCGGCCGTGCGGCGGCAGTACCAAGCCCGCGACGACCAGGGTCACCGCCGTCGACGCGACGGCCACCACCTGCGCGTTCGTGCCCGTCCAGCGGGGCCGGCCGCGGCCGCACAACCAGAGCACCGCGCCCAGCGTTCCGGCCAGCGAGGCGCGCAGCGTCCGGCGGGCCCGGGCGAGCAGGGACTCCACGGTGCGGTAGCTGAGCCCCATCTTCCCGGCGACCTGGGCAACGTCCAGGTCCTGCGACTTCAGCCGGATCGCCTCGGCCTGCCGGGCCGGCAGCTCGACGCTGCGCGCGGCCAGCCACCGCGCCTCCTCCCGGTCGCACACCGCCTCCTCGACGGGGACCGGTCCCGGCGCCGTCATCCGGGGACTCCTCGTCACCTCGGCCTCCCGGTTGACCTGCCGGTACCGGTCCACGCACAGCCGGACGGTGACCGTGGTGAGCCACGCACCGAGCCGCTCGTCGTCCAGGTGCGGGTTCTCCGCCGCGCGCAGCATCGCCTCGTGAACGGCGTCCTCGGCGTCCTCCGGGGTCATGGACCGGCGACGGGCCACCTTCAGCAGGTCCTCGCGGTGGTTCCAGGCCCGCTGCCACCGCTCGTGGGCGGCCGCTTCGGCGGCAATGGCAGGCCAGCCCGAGGACGCCGCGTACCTGTCCGTCGCCATGAGAGCCCCTTCGCACTCACCCGTCGCCGGGTCCGTTGCGCCCGGCGGGGTGGCGACGTTACCCGCCGGTTTCGCGCGTCGGGGAGGGGGAGGCGCCCATCGAGTCCTTATCGTTGCTGGTCAGCCTCACCGGCCGGTGAACCGGCGCCGGGCAGGGCCGACGGTACGGGCAGCCCGACTCCGGTACCGGGTACGGAGATCACCGGCCGGGGCGACTCCTGGGAGGCGCCCGTGCCAGGCCGGGTCGGGGACGGCGTGGGGCGGGGATCCGGCCGGCCGGCCGGCCGGGCGTCGCCCTCCGTCTCCGGCCGGGCGGGAGCCGGGGACGAGGTGCCGGGTCCGGGCCGCTCCGGGCGCGGGCGGGTGGCCGCCGTGGGTTCCGGCCGCGGCGCGGCGGCCCCGTCTCCCGCGTCCGGCACCACCAGGTGCCCGCCGAGGTAGTGGGCGAACCAGGCGCGTACCGTCCGCAGGTACGCCGTCGAGTGGTTGTAGCCGAGGATCGCCCGGTCCAGGTCGTCCCCGTCGGACAGAGTCCGTGCGCCGGCGCACAGGTAGCGGCCCGCCGCCAGCGCCGCGTCGTGGACGTTGTGCGGATCGGCCCGCCCGTCGCCGTTGCCGTCGGCGCCCCAGGTCGCCCAGGTGGAGGGGATGAACTGCATCGGCCCCACCGCGCGGTCGTAGGCGGTGTCCCCGTCGAGCGCCCCGCCGTCGGTGTCGCGGATGGAGGCGTACCCGGCGCCGTCGAGCCGGGGGCCGAGGACCGGCGTGAGCGTCGTACCGTCCGGTGCCAGCCGGCCGCCGCCCGCGTGCCCCGACTCCACCTGTCCGATCGCGGCCAGCAGTTGCCATCGCAGTCCGCAACCGGGCCGCTCACGCGCCAGCGTGGCCTCGCCGCCCCGGTAGGCCGCGAAGACGGTGGCCGGCAGCGCTCGCGCCGCACCCGGGGTACCGTTCTCGGCTGGCCCTGTGCCGGAGGAGCCCTTCCGCACGCCCAGCGGCGGCAGTCCGGTGCGGTAGGGCGTGTCGCCCGAGACGCTCGGGCCGGTGGCGGCCGGTGTCCCGTCCCTCGTCTCGGACGCCCGGGCCACCGCACCGGGTGCCTGTGAGGCGGTCAGTGCCGCCATGGCCACCGCGGCGACGGCCGTCCCCCTGACGCTTCGGCGTGCGCGCCCCGTCGTCATGCGTTCCCCTTCCTGTGTGCCGCCGCACCCCGGGGTTCGGCGGCGCGGGCCTGTCACCCGCTCTACGGGGAAGCGGGCCGCGTCCGTCGCGCCGAGGCGGGTCTTTCCGCACGGGGACGGTGAGCGGGGGCCGGACGGCCGGGCTGCTCTGGGTCCGGGCGACGGAGGGCGGAGTTCACGACGGAGGCCTGCGGCGCTCCGAGCCTTCAGTGAAGATCGTCGGTTATCGGGAGGGTCAATCAGCCGGTGTCGGCCCCGCCTGACCGCCCGAGGCCGGACTGCCGCCGCTGGACCTGATCGGCCGGGTGTCCGTCGGCCTCGGTGCGGGGGCCCGGCCGGCACACGCTGCGCCGGCCGGGCCACCCGCACCATCGAGCAGGCCGCTGCGAGCGTCGAGCACAGCCGACGGGCGGTGAACGACGATGGCTCTGACCCCATGCCCCCAGTCACGCGCGGCTGCGGAAGGCGGACGAGCCGAGAGGGCGGCGGGGAGACGATCTGGCCGGTGAAGTGTGCGATAGCGAGGAACCGATCCTGCCGCAGCGGGGGACACCGTCCCAGGCGAATCGGGAACGTCTGCAGCCTGGCCCTCGACGGGATCGCGGGGGCCAGGCCCGGTTCGTACAGTCAGCGAATCGCACTCACGGACCGGTTGGTCGCCGCGTGGTCACCCTCGGGCGGCTTCCTCGCAGCGGATCACACCCAGACAAGGAGGTCCCACAGGCCGCCGGCGTTCTTGACGCACTTGGCGGTACCGGCATAGGAGTCCCGCAGATCTATGCACTGCGATTTGGGGAACTCGCCGAGGAATTCCCAGCGCGGGGCCCCTGCGGGTGCCCGGGTGGCGGCCGCGACACCGGTCGTACCCGAAGCGGTGGCGGCCGAGGCGCCCGCGGTGGCGATCATGACGAGGGCCGCGCTGGCGGTGAGTGTGGTGAAGGCTCGTTTCGCTGTGGTGCGCATGGTTTCTCCCTTTCTATGGGCTGCTGAGGCTGCTCCCCCGACCGGGGATCCTCAGCGGGAAGTGTGGAAGTGGCGTCCATGCAGGCCCGGTCGACTCACGGAACCGCTTGGCTCACGTCAACGGCAGGGCTTGTTGATCGAGCTCGCGTCTGACGTGACGTTCCCCGAGTAGATCCAGCCGTGGGGTGCTTCGCCGCCGACGCTGACGTAGTACCACTTGTTCCCCGACTCGTTGTACGTGTAGCACCAGCCGCCGAGTCGCGTGCCCACCTGGAGCGTGTAGTTGCTTGCGTTGCCACAGCCCTGGCCGGGCCCGTTCCTGAGCCAGATGGCGTTCTTCACGCTGGTGCCCCCGGGACCGTTCACGACATTGTCGTCATCGCAGGCCATGGCGCTGGCGCCGACGTTCGACGGTGTCCAGTTCGGCACTTCGTTCGTCACGCTCGCGGATGCGTCCGCCGATGCGGCTGGGGCGGCGTTCGCGGCCATGGGCTGCACCGCCAGTACGGCGATCACGGCACTGCCCGTGAGGATGCGTCGGATGTTCACAGTTCTCCCTGGTCTCGTTCTGGACTCGTCGCCTCGCCGGCGACAGGACTGTGCTTGCGATGCTGCTGTTGCCACTGAGCAGTCGTATCCGGTAGCGGTGCCCGCGTTGAGATGACGGGCGCCGCGCGGCGTGTGTCCAGATTGCTGTGAAGCCTGGGCTGTCGCCTTGTACAAAGGCGCACTCCTTCACGAGAGTCGACTGACGCGCGCACCGGCACGGGTCGCAGACGGAGGTTGAAACGTCCATGGAGTCGAGGAACAGGGGCGAGTATGTGGAGCGTCGAGCCTCCGAGCGATTACGGGCTCAGGTCGTGGTGTACAGAGGTCATCGCACTGCAGGGCGGGGACCGGTCAGGCTCACTCTTCCCTCGGCCACCGTGACGTTGATCCTGGGCTGGGGAGAACCCCTGCACCTGTTCCACGAGCCCCAGAGTGCGCCCGCGGCGCAGACGACGTGGCCTGCCAGGTTCGCTGGCCTGCGGACGTCGTCGATAAGGGGCGGCTACGCGGGCGTCGCGGAGGCGGTCGAGGTGGAGTTCACTCCGCTCGGCGCGTACACGTGCCTGGGGTTGCCGCTGCACCACCTGGCCAACGGCCACGTGCACCCGGATGAGGTGCTGGGCGCCGGCTGGTCAGCCGGGCTCACCGAGCAGCTCGTTGCGGTGCCGGACTGGGAAGGGCGCTGAGCCGTCATCGAGAACGCCCTGGCGCGGCGGATGGTGGACGCTCCGCCGCCCTCGCCAGTCGTTGCCGAGGCATGGAGCCGGCTGCGTGCCTGTCACGGGCGGTTATCCGCCAAAGACCTGGCTGCCGCCACGGGCCGCGGCAGCCGGCGGCTGCAGGTGCTCTTCCGCGAGCAGATCGGACTGCCGCCGCAACCCGCCAGCCGGATCCTGCGGTTTCAACGGGCGCTCACCTTGCCGTCCGAGGTCGTCGTTGTCGTCGAGGCCGATGAAGCCCAGGTCGGCGATGGCGCCGAGGCCGGTCGCGCGCAGATGGGCGGTGAGGTGGTCGTGCCGGCAGGCGGTGATCTCCGAGGTGCGTCCGGGCCGGGCCGGGGACACCCAGAGCAGCCGGCCGCGATCGTCGGTGAGTGCGATCACGAGCAGTCCGTGGCATTTGCTCCTACCGGAGTAATTCTTCCGGTTCGCGTCTCCGGTGCGGCGTCGGGTGCGTATCAGCGAGCCGTCCAGCAGTACGATGCCGCCACCCGTTCGGGCGATCTTCTTGAGCGCGCGGTCCAGGCACGGGGCGCGGGCGGCCAGCAGGACGACGACCTCGCGCACCCACCGGCTCACGGTGGTGCGGTGGATGCCGTTGCCGCCGGCCAGGTCGCCGGGCCGCCGGTCACAGCGCAGCACCGCCAGCACGATCCCGGCGATCTTCCCGGCGGGCAGCGCCCGCCACGGCGAGCGGATCTTCTTGCAGTGGCCGCGGATCAGATCGGCGAGATAGTTCAAGGTGGCGCCCGACAGAGGCAGGCGGGCGGTGCAGACAAGGCCGTCAGGGCCCTCGACGGTTTCGTTGTTTTTCTTCACACCAAACTCAACTTCCGCCGGGGGCAGGCCGGTTACGCCCACCCGCTCTTCGAGTCCGGCGACTACGGGCGCACGGTGAACTTGCCGTCCCCCCGCTTGTGCAGCCAGCCGCGATCGGCCAGCTTGGTCAACTTCCCGCGCAGTGGCTCCAGCTTGCCCCGCACCCCGGTGTCCAGACCCAACGCCTCACCGACGGCCCGGGTGGCGACCGGCCCGCCGGCCTGCCGCACGGCGGCCAGGATGCGCTGGTCGTCCGCCGGCAGCGCGGACTCGGCCACCCCTGACACCCGGTCCGGGACCAGCCGAACCGCCCGACCCGCCACCTGCATCACCGGCGACCCGGCCGTTGCCCGCTCGTCAGCGAGCTGCTCGCTCATCCGCTGCCACACCCGCACCGCCACGGCCAGCTCGTCCCCCTCGGCCCGCACCTCGGACAGCTGCTTGACCAGCTGCTCTTCGAGTTCATCCAGCTCCGCGCGGCGCGCCGTGATCCGCTCATGCACCTCGGGGTCCACCATGCGCCGGAGCGTACGAGCGCAACCCGCGACGGCGGATGAGAAACCGGAAACCCGCACCTGCCAGACGATCTACGCCCCAGACTGCCGCCTTACCGAGCAGCCCCGGCGTCAGGCCGTCCGGATCCGGTCCCGCACCTCCGGCCGCACCTCGAACCCGGCCGCCTTGTACGTGGCGACGCCGCCGACGTTGGAACTCGGCGTGCATACACGCACGCTCGACGAGCCCATCTCCCGCAGCGCGGCCGCCCCGGCCACGGTGATCGCCCGGCCGTAGCCGCGACCACGGTGGTCCTCGTGGACGCCCATCGGCTCGACTAGCCCCGGCCTCCCCGGGCCGGCCGACCACACCGTCACCACCGCCGCCACGCTGCCCTGGTCGTCATAGGCGCCCAGGCAGCGGGCGTCAGCGTAGAACGGTCCCGCCGACATCGCGTGCCAGTACTCGCGCGTAGGCCGCGAGGTGTTGAACGCCGACCGCAGGACGTCGGCGAAGTCCTGCGCCTGCTCCGGGCCGATCGACTTGATCCGCACGCCGGGGTCCTCCACCGGCTCGGTGAGGTCGCGGAAGAGCGGCGTCCACGGCTCGTCGACGCCCCAGCCCTCCTTGCTCAGCAGGTCGTGGAGCAGCAGGCCCAGCGGCGCCTCGATGGACACCGCTCCTTCCGGCAGCACGCCGCGCTCAGGCAGCGAGAAGTCCTCGACAAGCCGCCGCGCCAAGTCCTCATCCTGGAAAGCGTCCGGAGCGACCGCCATCCGCACCAGCGTCGGCGAGTCGAGCATCCCGACCGCGAGAATCCGCCCGTCCCGACTCCAGGTCCGGACCACTGCGGCCGTCTCGGCCGTTCCGAACCGGTAGTTCCAGCCGATGTCCCCGGAATGCAACTGCATCGACGCTTCGTCGTACTGCCACTCCCGCAGCGCGGCCATGGCCTCGCGTACCCCGTCGACAGTCGGCGTACCCAGCACAATCGTCATAGCCGGGATCAGACACTCCATCCCGAAGGTCCGCAACCGATTAACCGGGCCGGCCGCTGCTCCCGCAGCGGCCCGACCAAGAGCTTCTGCTCCCGCAATAGCTCAGCAGCCTCGGTCCCCCCGTTCCGCGCGGCGCCGTTCATGCACCTCGGGGTCCACCATGCGCCGGAGCGTACGAGCGCAACCTGAGACGGCGGGCGAGAAATCGCAAAACCCGCACCATGCCAGACGATCTACACCTCAGACTGCCGCCCACGACCAGCCCGAGAATCCCGAAGACGACTCACGCCAGACCCGTGACCAGCACCTTCACGATGCACACCGCTCATTCGTGAGCGGGCCGACGAGCATGATGTTCAGCCGTCGTGCAAACACCTCGTCCAGGATCTTCGTGCGCAGGACCGCGATGTCAGGCCCGCACATCCGTGTGGCTTCCAGCGCGCCATGTTCCTGAGCGAGGGCGTCGTAGTGCGGGTGGAAGGTGTAATGGTCGTCGCCGTCGAAGTACCCGACGTCCGTCAGGCCCAACTGTTCGGCTACCACCGGCCGCAGCGTGGTCTTTCGAGAGCCTTGTGGGCCGCCGAGAGCAACCATCCGAGGTGAGTCCTGGGAAGCGAAGCGGGCCAGTCCTGGCTGTACGTCCTCGCGAAAGATCTCTTCGAGGTGGTCGTCCGACAGGCGACGTGCCGGCGTCTTCACCTCCTGCTCGTTCGCCGTTCCCGATGTGTCACTCACCGGCGCTGCCCTTGCGCACGGTGGCGAGCCGGGCGGGCATGTCCCGAAGGATCTCCGCGACACGCTCGGAGTTGTCGGCGGTCAGGGTGTCGCGCTCCGCCAGCAGCGGGAGGCGCTCCTTACGCAGCGCCCGCGCGACCTCCGGCGACGCCGCGCCGATCCGGCTGCTGTAGGCGGCGATTACGGCGTTCAGCAGGTCGCGGGCCCGCTCGAACGCGTCCATCTCCGCCGCTGTCCACCGCGGCGACCGCGCTGTGTTTGGCATGAATCCCGCTCCCCGTATCCCGATCGTGCCGGAGTGCCAACAGGACTTTCTGCAGGGCACATTGCTTCTAGACTCCCATGTCTAGGACGCCGGTGATCGGCCGGATTTCCGCCCCCATCAGGAGGGATTTATGCCGCTTCCGTCGGCTGGATGGCACAAGAGCAGTTACAGCGGTGACTGCCTGGACGCCTGTGTCGAGACCCGCGTACGCACGGGGGGCGACGGCGTGCTGATCCGGGACTCCAAGGACCTCGCCCGCCGCCCGCTTGAGGTCTCCGCCGTGGCCTGGCAGGCCTTCCTCGGCGACCGCCCTGGAGAGCGTCCACCGTTGGCCTGACGTCGACTACACGCACGAGAGCCGTCCTGGCGGGTTTCCCCATGCCGCCGATGGCGGCGACGGGTATCTGGCATCGCGGGCGGGGCCGTCCCGCAGGAGCCCCTGGCGACGGACCCGTGGCAGTTCCAGACCGCGTGCGTTGACGCGTTCGTTGCTTCGTGGCGGGCCCGCGGGTTCAGCCCGGTCACCATCGACAACGACGTCGGCCTGCTGGAGCGGACCCTCGCGGCCCTGGGCCGACCCGCGTGGGAGGTGACGCCGGAGGACATCGACCGGGTGGTTGGTGACCTGGCGATGAAGGGCCGGGCGACGTCGACCCGGCGCGAGTACGTCCAGATCTTCAAGGGCTTCCACCGGTTCCTGCAGGCCCGCAAGGCGGCCGACATCGAGGCCGCGTTCGGCGTCCGGCTGGTCTGCCCGGTCGACGAGTTCAATGCCTCCCGGCATGTCGGCGACGATTCCCCGGCCCTGGTGCCGCCGCCGACGCCGGAACGCGTTGCGGAGTTCTTCGACTTCATGAAGCAGCGGATCGCGACCGCGAGGAAGTACGGACCCGCCGCGAGGGACTATGCGATGTTCCGGACGCTGTATCACGCCGGGCTCCGCTCGGAGGAGGCATCGCTGCTGGACAAGCCGGATGTGCACTTCAGCCGCGGCCCGTTCGGCAAGTTGCACGTCCGCTTCGGCAAAGGCGCTCACACCTCCGGACCGAGGCCGCGCTGGGTGCCCATGCTCGACGGCCTGGACCTGGTGCTGCGCTGGTTCCTGGAGGACGTGCGGCCCAAGTTCCCTGATTCTCCTGTGCTGTTCGCCGACCAGTCCGGCGGAGCCCTGCATCGCGGGCCCTGCCCGCGCTGTGGCAATCCAGGCTAGCTGCGCGAGGACACCGGCTGGTGCGGGTCGTGCTCCCGTCCGGGCCCGCTGAAACAGCCACCCCGGATCTGCCGCGAGTGCGGCCAGCTGAGGCGGCATGCCGGACTGGGCCTGTGCTCGGCCTGCTGGCAACGGCACCCCGGCCGCCCCTTCATCCGCGGCGAACACCTCCGCGACCAACTCTCCGATCCGCCCGCCTGGCTCGAAGACTTCGTCGCTCATGTCGCGGCCCGCTTCTGCGTCTCCCGGGCCTGCGGCCTCGTCACCGACCTGGGCCGGCTCCTGAGCGACGAGCACTCCAACTCGCCTCAGGCCCTGCTGGAGCGAGCCCGCAGCCCCGGACGCTCGATGGGCTCCTTCGCCCACGCACTGGAGGACTTCTTCACCCTGAGCGGCTTGGCCCTGCCCACCGACCAGGCCGAACGTCTCGCCGCCGGGCGGCGCAAACGCCGCATCGACGCCGTCCCCGAACCGCTCCGGCCGGCCGTGGCCGCCTTCGACGCCTCCCGCATGCGGGCCCAGAACCGGGCCCGCCGGGCCGGCACCCGCCCCCGCAGCAACCACACCCTGGAAACCGCCCTGAGCATCCTGCGGGACCTGGCCCGCTTCCTGACCGAGCACCGCGGCAAGGACGACTGGGCCCTGATCGACGTGCACGACATCGAAGCCTTCCTGGCCACCTTGCCGAAGGCCAGCAAGCGCCGACTGGTGGTGCTGCGGCAGTTCTTCCGCTTCGCCCGCTCCCAGCACATCGTGCTCATCGACCCGACCCGCACCATGATCGTGAAGGAACGCAGCGGCTTCCGCGGCCGGACTCTCACCCTCGACCAGCAGCGCGAGCTCTTCCGCCGCTGGACCACAGACGAACACGTCCACCCGCACGAGGCCGTGATGGGCATGCTCGCCCTGCTGCACGACGCCTCCAGTACGGAGGTCCGTCTGCTGCAGATCACCGACATCGACCCGGCGGCGCAGACGGTCCGGTTCGGCAAGCGACCCCTGGACCCCGCCTCCTGGACCGTGCTGCAACGCTGCCTGGCCCACCGCGAAGCATGGCCGACGTCCAACCCGTACGTGATGGTCACCAAAGGAACGAAGGCCGGGCGGAGCCCCGCCTCAACTGCCTATCTCTCCCATGGCCTTGACGACTGCGGATACCCGCCGCGGACGATCCGCAGCACCCGCCTCCTCGACCTGGTGAACACCATGGACCCCAAGCTCGTCGCCGCAGCCGTCGGCATGGACCCGCAGGCCACTTTGATCTATCTCGCCGATCACGTCGACACCGGACGACTGCCCAGCCCATGAACACCAGATGGCTCTCTCCATTGATCAACCGGTGCCAGACTCGACCACCATGAGCGACTGGTTCCTGCAGCAAGAACACGGCGTCCGATTCGAGTGGGGCCCCACCGGTGCCCAGCAGATAGCGCAAGACGCCGCCTGCCTGGTGGTGGTCGACGTGCTGTCGTTCACGACGTCGGTGACCGTCGCCGTCGAAGCAGGGACCCAGGTCTTTCCCTATGCCTGGCGCGACGAGACGGCGACCGCGTTTGCCCAGAACAAGATGGCGGCGCTGGCCGTGGGGCGGCGAGCCGCCACCTCGACCTCACCGTGGTCGCTGTCTCCGGCAGCACTCCGGCAAGCCCCGTTCACCCCCCGACTCGTGCTGCCCTCTCCCAACGGATCCGCCATCGCCGCGGCAGCAGGCGATTCGACAGTGGTGGCGGGCTGTCTGCGTAACGCCACCGCTGTCGGACGATGGCTGGCCCGGCACGACTACGGGACTGCAGGACGTCCCGTCGTGGTGATCGCTGCTGGTGAGCGGTGGCCGGACGGAAGCCTGCGACCCGCGCTGGAGGACTTGCTGGGTGCCGGGGCGATCATCGCCGAGCTGGAGTCGCGAGGCGTTGGCCCGCTGTCTCCCGAGGCAGCTGCCGTACGGGCTTGCTTCGTGCAGACCGCCGATGTCGTCAGCGCCGTGGCCGCCTGTTCCTCGGGCAATGAACTGGCCCGGAGCGGGTTCGCCGACGACGTGGCCATCGCCACCGAGCTCGACGCCAGTGCGGTCGTACCCGTCCTCTCCGATGGAGCCTTCAACCACAGCACCGACGGCACCGGGGCGCCGCCGAACCTGTGAAGTTTCGGCGGCACCTTGCACGGGTTCGCCGGAACAAGTGCGCTTTCGCGAACGGGGAGTTCGTCGCGACCGCGGTGGCCTTGCATTCCTCGCGCTCTGTGAAGATCTGGAACAGCAGTTTGGCGCCCTTCTTGTCCAGGTTCAGGTGTTGGGTCGGGGACGGGACGCCGTGCACCGTTTCCGGTGTCGGTTTTCCCATCCCCGCCCGCCGAACCGGACGTGCCCGTTGGCCGAGCATCCGGCTCTCCACGTGATCCGATGAATCAGGCGAGGTATTCGCTGACCTGGCCGACGAAGGCCACATCGTCCTGGCTGGTCCGGCGGAAGCGTGCTCCGTCCGGGTTCACCTCGTCGATGTTGTACGGCGTGCTGATCTTTGCTCCGCGGAAGCGGTAACGCTCGACCTTCATCTTCGCCGGTTGTAGAGGACTAGTCTTCTGAGTCAGGAATTCTGTTCAGATGTATAAGCTTGCTTCATGGCACGGACGGGGCGGCCGAAGGCCGAGTTGAGACTGTCGGACGAGGAACACGCTGCGCTTGAGGAATGGGTGCGGCGTCGTTCCACGCCGCAGGCGTGGGCCTTGCGGTGCCGGATCATCCTGGCCTGCGCCGACGGCGCCTCGAACAAGGACGTGGCTGCCCAACTCGGTTCCACACCTCACGCGGTGGGCCGCTGGCGTGCTCGGTTCGTGCAGTACCGCATCGCCGGTCTTGGCGATATGCCGCGTCCGGGCGGCCCCAGGACGGTGACGGACGAGCAGGTCGCCGCGGTGGTCACGAAGACACTGGAGTCCACCCCGAAGAACGCAACACACTGGTCGACACGGTCCATGGCGAAAGAGATGGGCCTGTCGCAGTCGTCAGTGTCACGAATCTGGCGGGCGTTCGGCCTGCAGCCGCACCGGTCGGAAACCTTCAAACTGTCAACCGATCCGTACTTCGTCGACAAGGTCCACGACGTCGTTGGGTTATATCTCGACCTGCCGGAGCGGGCGTTGGCGTTCTGCGTGGATGAGCAGTCGCAGATCCAGGTCCTGGACAGGTCCCAGCCGGTGCTGCCGATGATGCCTGGAGTTCCCGAGCGGGCCACTCACGACTACGTCCGCGCCGGCACCACCACGCTCTTCGCCGCACTCGATGTCGCCACCGGCAAAGTGATCGGCTCCCTGCACCGCCGACATCGTGCCGAGGAGTTCAAGAAGTTCCTGATCAAGCTCGACAAAGAAGTGCCCGCCAGCCTTGATGTCCACCTGATCTGCGACAACTACGCCACCCACAAGACCCCCGCCATCAAGAAGTGGCTACTGGCGCACCCACGCTTCCACCTGCACTTCACACCGACCGGCTCGTCCTGGCTGAACCTCGTCGAGCGTTGGTTCGCCGAACTCACCAACAAGCAGATACGACGAGGCGTCCACAGATCCGTCCAAGCCCTGGAGAAGGACATCCGCAACTGGATCGCAGCCACCGATCCGAAGCCCTACGTCTGGACCAAGACCGCCGACGAGATCCTCGAACGCCTCGCCTCATATCTGAATAGAATTCCTGACTCAGAAGACTAGGAGGCGTCGGCTGGAGCCTCCGGCGAGCCTGGAGAAGACGATGGCAAGCCCGGAGAAGACGATGACGTAGTCGATGCAGGGGCACAGCAGCACCAGGAGGACCCCGAGCCGGACCGCCTGGTCGGCGGGCGGGAACGTGAACATCGCGGCGACGACCAGCGGCACCACCACGAAGTTCACCGCCGCTGCGGCGGCCAGGAACCGTCCGTCGCGCAGGGAGCGGGCCAGTTCGGCGGCCGGGACCTGGAGGAAGGCGACAAACAGCAGCGCCCCGAGCACTGGGTTGATCGCGTGCTCCAGCCCCGGCCCGAGGCTGGGGGCCGACCAGCCGAGCAGCCCCCCGGCTGCGAGTGCGGCCAGGTAGATCGCGACCTGGTGGTGTTCCATCCGCTCGACCAGGCCCTGCGGTCCCTGCTGCGACACCCGAACTGCTCCTTAGTGCTGTGCTGGCCACCCCATCTGCACCTGACCCCGACCGCTCTCCAGCTGGAGGTGCGGGCGCCCGAGTCCGCCGCCGGAATGCTGACTGGCTCTATTCACGAGAACGGACAGCAGATGTTCACCACTTCGGGAGGCACCCGAGCGAACTACCGGAATCGAACTGCTTGCGCATCGAGACATCGCCCCGAAGCCGACTTGGACCTCCGCTCGGCTCAGCGCCGACGGGCGAAGCCTGCTTGGCGCCGCCGAGCGATCATGGACAGCCCTGGGGTGTCTCGCCCATAGCATCGGCGTATGGGGACGCACATCGACGGGTTGATCGAGGCACGTACGGCGGGCGGGGCGTGGGAGATGGAGGTCGATCTGCTCGACTTCGACCTCTGGAAGCAGCGGGACGAGCGCGAAGCCATGTTCGGCTACGGCGGGAGCCTCGGAGTGGACCGGCCGCTCTTCGACCGACGGGGGTGGCCGGAGGACGCCTGCGAGGAGGTACCGAAGGAGGTCGACGAACTGAACCACAGCCACTCGTACGCGACGTGGGCCGAGATCGCGGCGGTTGACTGGGACGCGCCGCTCTGCGACCGCCCCGCCGGGAACCGTGTGGGCGAGTGGCGGCCGGGGCCGGACGGCGAGCTCGTCCTGCACGACGTGCTGTGGGCGCCGCCCGAGGTGCTCGACGCGGCTGAGGAGGTCTTCGGCGAGGATCTGTTCCCAAACGAATGGCCGCCGGGCGGCGAGGTCCATCTGAACGGCGCCGTGTACCGTCCGGTGGTCTACACGGCCGGGATGATCGTTCCGCCGGACGGCGATTGGGCCCCGGTATGGGCGTCGATGCGCGCGCTGGCGGCCGAGTACGGCGACGAGAACGTCCGCCTGGTGGTCTGGTTCGGCTGAGCCGGCCCGACCCGGACCCCCGACCTGGGCCGAAGCTTCGCCCGCTGGGCCGCCGACGGCACCTTCGACCGCCTGTTGGCTGGCTCTGTACCTCAATGCGGGAGTCGTTTCGAGGTGACGTTGGGAGTCACCTTCTGTCCGAGTTTGCGATGTCGGTTTGTTTTGAAGTCACCGAGGGCCTTGCGGTGGGGTGTGTGTCTGCAGCGCGACGGAACTGCGGGACGTAAGCCCTGTTGTCGTCGCGGGTCAGCCACTTTCCAGCGGCCCAAAGGTCCACACGGCGCAGTGGGCCTGGCTCTGATGACGCTCTTTGAAAACGGCTCTGACCGGAGTTCCGTGAATCCGCAGGTCAGCGCTGGACTGCGTGAACGATTCGGCAGGAGATCTCTGCCGTATGGGGGTCTGCTCGCTGGATGAGTTGCTGTTCCCGGGGATGGATGTGCGGCTGGACGAGGTGGCGTTCACCGCGGAGGTGCTGGTGGTGTCGGCGGTGGCCTGCGGCCGGCCTCCTCGATGCCCGGGCTGCCGAGCGCGAGCTCGGAGGGTGCACTCCACCTACGAACGTGGCCTGGCAGAACGTCCGTTGACCGGTAGAAAGTTGCAGATCAGGCTGAGGGTGAGGCGTTTCTTCTGCGACCGAGCGTCCTGCCGGCGCAAGACCTTCGTGGAACAGGTCGACGGGCTGAGTGAGCGGTACCGTCGTTCCAGCCTGGGTACGGAGCAGTGGCTGCGGGCGGTCGCCGTCGAGCTGGGCGGCCGGGCCGGCGAACGGCTGTGCCGTCGGCTGCACCTGTCGGCGGGCCGCAGCAAGCTACTCGGCCTGCTCGAGGCACCGCCGGTCCCCAAGCGCGCGCCGCGGGTGCTCGGCGTGGACGAGTTCGCCTTCCGCAAGGGGTGCACCTACGGCACCGTGCTGGTCGACGTCGAAGCAGGCCGGGTCGTGGACGTACTTCCCGACCGCACCGTGGAGACGTTTGCCGACTGGCTGCGGGCACACCCTGGGGTCGAGATCATCTGCAGGGACCGGGCCACCGCTTACACCCGCGCGATCCGCGAGGCAGCCCCGCATGCAGTGGAGGTCGCTGATCGCTGGCAGTGCGCCATGAGGCGCCTTGTCGTATCCCCGATTCAGTCGGGAAGAATTTGGAGGGAGGTTCTTGGGTCTGATGGCTTACCTAATCCGGAAACGGTGATGGGACCGCAGCATGCCAGAAAATCGACGGCCGGGCTCAGGCATTGGAGACGGGGCGTCGAGGGACCCGCGTGACACGGTGAAAGCTGGATTGCCTGAACCCCAATCTCCAGAAGACTGAAGGTCAAGTCCGTCGGAAAGATGCCTGACACCGACGCCGCACCCTGCGACGGCTTGATGCCAGTGGCCGACGCAACCTCCGGAGTGCGGAGCGATGCCCAGCGAGGGCATTCAAGGAGATGAATGGGGCACCTAAATCACGCTAGGACGTACGACAAGGACGAACATGGGATCGCCTACGGGAGGAGATCTTCCTAAGGCGACGGAGGCCCCGTAGTAGTCGCCGGAGTCACGACCGGCCAAGGAAGACGGGAAAGCCGTCTGCATCGGGCGAAGGGGGCCAGGTGATCGGACACCACAGAGTCGGGAGGTATGCGTAATGCAGAGCGCCGAAACGGTGCTGGGTGTCCTCCGTGAACGCGGCAGGCGCGGCCTGCCGTGCAGTGAACTGTATCGACAGCTCTTCAATCCGCAGTTGTATCTGCTGGCTTACGGACGTCTGTACTCCAACAAGGGAGCGATGACGCCCGGGGTCAATGGGGAGACCGTGGACGGCATGTCGCTGGGCAAGATCGAGCACGTCATCGACGCGCTGCGCCACGAGCGCTACCGGTGGAGCCCGGCTCGCAGGGTCTACATCCCGAAGGGGCGGGGCAGCACGAAGTTGCGACCGCTGGGCCTGCCGCCCTGGAGCGACAAGCTCGTCGGCGAGGTGATCCGCCTGCTTCTTGAGGCATATTACGAGCCGACGTTCTCCGACTCCTCCCACGGTTTCCGTCCCCGTCGGGGCTGCCACACCGCGTTACGTGATGTGGCCAACACCTGGACCGGGACGGTCTGGTTCATCGAGGGCGACATCGCTCAGTGTTTCGACCAGCTTGACCATGAGGTCATGCTGCGGATCCTGAGTGAGAAGATCCGCGACAACCGGTTCCTACGGCTGATGCGGAACATGCTCAGGGCCGGATACATGGAGGACTGGGTCTGGAACGCCACGCACAGTGGCAGTCCGCAAGGCGGGGTTGTTTCACCGATCTTGTCCAACATCTACCTGCACAAGATGGACGAGTACATCGAGAAGGTTCTTATCCCGGAGTACACCCGGGGGAAAGTCAGGAAGCCGAACCGCGCCTTTCACCGGGTGTGGGCAGCAATGGCAAGCGCCCGCAAGCGCGGCAACCACACCAAAGTGCGGGAACTGCGCAAGCAACTCCACAGCATGCCCAGCATGGATACTCAGGATCCCGGCTACCGGCGGCTGAGGTATGTGCGCTATGCCGATGACACCCTCCTCGGGTTTGCCGGACCAAAGGCGGAAGCCGAAGAAATCAAAGAGCGCTTGGCGCGGTTCCTGCGGGACGATCTCAAGCTGGAACTGTCGCCGGAGAAGACACTCATCACGCACGCCCGGACCGGGGCGGCGAGGTTTCTCGGCTACGACATCACCGTGCTTCACAACGACCGCAAGGTCTCCGGCAGACGGCGTTCTGTCAATGGGACTATCGGTCTGCGTGTCCCTCGTTCGGTGGTATCCGCCAAGCAGGCCCAGTACAAGGAGCGCGGGAAACCCGCGCGTCGGCCCGAACTGCTGAACCAGGACGACCACGTCATCATCAGCACCTACGGGTCCGAGTACCGCGGCATCGTCCAGTACTACCTGATGGCCGGCGACGTCTTTCGACTCGCCCGGCTGCAATGGGTCATGGAGACCTCGATGCTCATGACGCTCGCCAACAAGCACCGCTCGTCAGTTTCGACGATGGCCCGTAAGTACGCGGGCACCATCGACACACCGTACGGGCCGCGCAAGTGCTTCGAGGCCCGCGTCGAACGCACCGGCAGGAAGCCACTGGTCGGACGGTTCGGCGGGATCCCGCTGCGACAGAACAAGAAGACGGTCATCACCGACCGTCGGCTGGCCCCGGTCAACACCAAACGCAAGGAGCTGGTCACCCGGCTCCTTGCCGGACGGTGCGAGGCATGCGGACGCGCTGACGAGGTGGAAGTCCACCACGTCGCCAAGCTCGCCGACCTCGGACGATCCGGGAACCGGCCGCCGTGGGCAGATCTCATGGCCGCACGACATCGCAAAACCCTCGTGGTCTGCCGAAGTTGTCATGCGGACATCCACGGCGCAAGACCTGTGCCAGCACTCACGGAGTAGTCACTGGAGAGCGACGTGCGGCGAAAGTCGCACGCGTCGTTCGGGCTGGGGGCCGTGGGAGAAGGGCCTGTTCAGCAGGCACCTCGCCGACGGCCCACCAGTACCCTGCTGCAGAACCTGTCCGCAGCCGTCGAAAAGTCCTGCCACCAGCACCGCGACTGCCTGCGCAAACACGCTGAGGACGAAACACCCACGGCGCCGGAACCCGTGCTCTCGGAGCTGCCGCCGCCAGCCCTTCCCCGCACGCAGATCATCGAGCGGACCCGGCACCGCCATGCCGATGTGCATCGGCTCGTCGAAGCCGGATGGACCATCAGCGCAATCGGCCGTCGGCTGAATCTGGACCGCAAGACCGTGCGCCGCTTCCGCGACACCGACCTCGACCAGCTCCTGACCGCGGCCCGCGAGCGACGTCCGGCCGGAGTGCTGGAACCGTTCAAGCCCTACCTCAACACCCGGTTCACCGAGACCGAAGGCCAGGCCAGCGGCAGCAGACTGTTCCTGGAACTCCGTGAACGCGGCTACCGAGGCAGCCGCCAAGTCGTCCGCAAGCATCTTGCCGCACTGCGGTCAGGCACCGCCGAGCCGGTCCGAGCCGACATCCCGAGCCCGCGCAAGATCACCTCATGGATCATGAGACCCCGCGGGACTCTCACCGACAGCCAGGACAAGCGACTCCTCGAAGCCCGCCTCGCCTGCCCGGACATCGCCCGCACATGCGACCTCGCCCGAGCCTTCGCCGAACTGGTACGTCACCAGCGTGGGCACCTGCTCATGGACTGGATCCGCCAGGCCGAGACCGACGCTCCGAAACCGATGAGCGGCTTCGCCGGCTTCCTCCGACGCGACCTCGACGCCGTCACCGCCGGGCTGACCCTCACCTGGAGTTCCGGCGTCGTCGAGGGGCACGTCAACAGGGTGAAAACCCTTAAGAGAGCGATGTACGGCCGGGCCTCCTTCCCTCTCCTCCGCACCCGCATCCTCACCCAGCCATGATCGACAAAGGAGATACCAGTCAGGTGATCAGACGCCGATCTTGCGGATCGAAGCACACCAGGCCGGAGGTCCGCGCCAGGTCGGCGGCGAACGAGGCGGCCTCCTGGTATTTACTGAAGACCATGCCGAAGTAGAACAGCGGACCGCTCGCGTTGTTGATCAAGGGGCCGTCCGACCACGGACTCGTGTCCTCGTCCTCATCATCGGCACTCAGGTCAGGCCACCGGGCCACCAGCCCTTCGACGTACTGCCTGATACGTGGGGTCGGCGGCTGGCCTTTGGCTCCCATGAATTTGTCGTACAGGTCCTCGAAAATCTCTAGCGCTGCTGCATCGTCAGCGGGAGTCGGACCGTCCCAAACAGCCAGGTTGTAGCTCATGGCGGCATTGTGCTCGTTCCCACTGACAGCCGATGCTGCCAGGGGCAGGCACTGCAGTGGCTCGTCACGGAACTGCGGCCAGAGCCGTTTTCAAGGATTCTCATCAGCTCGCCGACCTCGGCGGCGAACCTGAGCTCTCTCCCGAAACCACATTGACGCCGGTGGCCGTCGCAGGTTCAACCCCTCACGCACAACCGAATACTCCGCTGGACTGGCTTCGCGCGTATGTCCCAGACGGAATCGAACAGCCGCTGACCGCGGTGCCTCCCGAAGTGGTGAACATCTGCTGTCCGTTCTCGTGAACAAAGCCAGCTGGCCGACCTCTTCGGAGTACCCGCATGACCAGGAAGCGCCGGGCGGGGTGGCAGTGCTCCTCCGAGCCGCACGACGGCGCGGACCCGCCAGGATGTTTCCCGGCGGGCCCGCGTCGCGGTTCGGTCAGTCAGGCCGGGACCGCGGCCGGCTCCCGCTCGACTTGGGTGGTGTTACGGGAGGCGAGGTAGCGCTCGGCGTCCAGGGCCGCGGCCGCGCCGGTGCCGGCGGCGGTGATGGCCTGGCGGTAGGTGTGGTCGACGACGTCGCCAGCGGCGAACACCCCAGGCAGGCTGGACAAGCAAGGCCGCGGCCCCACCCCTTCGCTAGGTTTAGGACGGGCCGCTCGCTGTTAGCGCACGGCGCAGGTCGGTGACGGACGGGGCGCCGTCCGTGGTGCCGTCGGCGTGCTGATAGAGCCGGCACGACAGGCTCGCTGCAGCGCCGTCAGGGACGAACGGGTCAACTCCGTCCAGCAGGAGGGTGGGCGAGCCTGACATCCCCCGCCGGACGGCCTCGCCCGTGTCGTGGACCTCGATCCATTCCAGCGGCACGGCCCGGCCCTGGAGAGCTTCTGTGATGCGCTCGCGGATGAGCGGGGCGTTCGGGCAGTCGGGCACGGTCAGCACCGTGACGCGCGCCGTCTCAGTCTCGGAGTGGTTCACGGTAGACCCCTTCCTGACGTGGTTCTTCCTGGTGTGTGGACGGTAGACCTTCCAGTGCAGTGGAAGGTCAAGGGCTAGCCTGGAGGTATGCGCATCGGTGACCTCGCCGCCGTCAGCGGGGTGACGGCGAAGACCCTCCGGTTCTACGAGCAGGCCGGGCTGCTGCCCGCCCCGTACCACGGGCGGCTATCGCGACTATCCGCCACAGGCGGTGCAGCGGCTGTCGTTCATCCGTGACGCCCAGGGCGCGGGGCTGAGCCTGGCCGAGATCCGCTCCGTGCTCGCTCTGCGTGATGCCGGCGCCTCTCCCTGCGCCCACGTCACGGCGCTCGTCCAGGCGCATCTTCAGGACATCGACCGGCGCCTGGCCGAGCTGCGCGCTACCAGGGCGGTGCTGCGAGGGCTTGCGGAGCGGGCCGCCGCGACCGATCCGGCCGACTGCACCGACGCCGAGGTGTGCCGCATCCTCACCGGGGCGGGCAGCGCGGTTGGTGAGCGTGCTCACTGAACCGGCCGGCCAGGCCCGCCTAGCGTGAGGGCTCCGGGACATACCGGTCCCCGTTCAGGTAGAGGAGCAAGGCCATGCTGCGCGCGGTGTGGAACGGAACGGTGATTGCGGAGGCTCCGCGCACGGTGATCGTCGAGGGCAACCACTACTTCCCGCCCGAGTCGCTGCACCGGCAGTACCTCTCGCCGAGCAGGACCAGGTCACTGTGCTTCTGGAAGGGAGTGGCCCGCTACTACAGCCTCGAGGTCGACGGGCTGACGAATCCGGATGCCGCCTGGTACTACCCCAAGCCCAGCCCCCTGGCCCGGAAGATCAAGGATCATGTGGCGTTCTGGCAGGGCGTACGGGTGGAGGGCACGCCGGAGGCGTCGGCAGATGGCGAGCAGTGACCGAGTCGGGTCAGCGGCGGGTCAGGTGCCGGAGGGCGACGACGGCCTGAAGGGCGGCGGCCGGGCGCAGCAGGACGGGTCGGGGCCGCTCGGGCATGACGCCGCGGCGCAGGGCGAGGCCGGTGACGGTGATGACGGGCAGTGCCCAGGCGGTGATGGCCGTGTCCGTACGGCGGTGTTGGGTTCGTGGCGCAGGGTGAGCCACGTCCAGAAGGCGGCGTCGGCGAAGGTGTCGGCGTAGTCGCCGAAGGGGGAGGTCGTGCCCTGATGACGGGCAAGGCGCCCGTCGGCGAGATCAAGGCCGACCGCCAGGACGCCGGAGGCGCGGCCGGTTCCGCCGGGCAGGGCGGGGAGGTTGGCGCGCAGCAGCGTCAGGACGTCTGCGGCGGTCAGGCGGGTGCGGTGCTCCAGCAGCCCCAGGTGCGAGGCGCCGAAGACCCAGCCGGCGGCCACCCAGCGCCGCCCGGGCCGCCTGCCCCGCGCCAGCCGGTATAGGACGCCGTGCAGGGCGGCGGGTGGCCTGGCGCAGCGACCGGTGTGCGGCCTGTCCAAGGAAGCGTACGACGGCTTCCGGGGCGAGGCCGTCTTCTCGCAGCTCGGCCAGCAGCGCGTTCGTCGCGGCGCGGCTGTCGGCCATCGCGGATACGGGCTCCATGCTTCTGCGTCCTCCACCGCTCGGGGGTGGCGATCAGGGTAGGGGCCGACGCGCCGGGAGGAAGGTGAGCGCGCTCACTGATCGGCGGTACATGCCCGGCCTAGCGTCGTACGTGAGACGGGGACGGACGCGTGGAGAGGTCGGGCAATGGCGTGGATCGGTGTTCTGGGGGCGGTGGCCGTAGCGGGTGTGGGCGCGGCGGGCGGGTATGTGGGGCTGGTGACGGGGGCACTGCCGCTGGATGTGGGTGTCGGGCGGCGCACGCGGCCGCTCGGGCCGCAGACCGTTGACATCCCGGCGCCGCGTGAGGTGGTGTTCGACGTCATCGCCCAGCCGTATCTGGGGCGGGCCACCCGAGCGATGCGCGAGAAGGTCATGGTGCTGGAACAGGGCAGCGACATGGTGCTCGCTGCCCATCACACCCCGGTCGCGGGCGGGCGGCTGGCGGCGACGACGGTGGAGACGGTGCGGTTCACCCGCCCAGGAAGGGTCGACTTCCGCTTGGTGCGCGGGCCCGTCCCGGCGGTCACCGAATCGTTCACCCTCAACGAGCACGAGTCCGGTACGCGGCTGGTCTACGAGGGCGAGCTCGCCACGGATCTGTGGCGGGCCGGGCAGTGGTGGGGCGGCCTGGTCGCCACCCGGTGGGAAGCGACCGTCGCCGCCTCCCTGGCCGCGGTCCGGCAGGAGGCGGAGCGGCGCTCGGGTCGGCGGTGAGCGGCGGCTCGCCGGTACCGCACGGCGGGCCGACGGAGGCGGTGGCGTGCGGGCGGCGTGTCTGTTCGCACCGTGAAGGAAGGCGGCGATGAGACATGGTGGCGCGGTCGAGCGGGCTGGCCCGGCGGGCCGGGACGCAGCATGAGTTTTGAGGCCGACGCTGGGCGGCACGCCGGCGCCTGAAGAGCGGGCAACCTTCCGCGGTGCCCGGGGTCCGATGCGGGTGCGTGATCGAGTGGGCGACTGGCTGACCAGGGCGCTCACGCGGGCGGTGTTCTGCTGGCTGCCGCCTCCTCGCCGCTGACTGGCGGGGTCGGCCGCCCCGCTGTGGTGCGTTCGTGCCCCTGGGCGGTCAGTCGCCATGGACGAGGTCGGCGAGGGCGTCTTCCACGGCGCGATGGAAGGTGGGGTAGGCGAACATCATGTGCCGCACAGCCGGTCGACCGGGATCTCCGTCCGGGTGGCCACGGCCAGTCCGTAGAGGACCTCACCGCCTGCCGGGCCAGCGGAGGTCGCCCCGATCAGGACGCCGCGGTCGGCGTCCTCGACAAGCCTGATCAGGCCGTCGTTGTCGGCCTTGTGGATCCAGCCCCGTGCGGACGAGGGCACTCGCGCGGTGCCGGTGCGTACTCGCAGGCCCTGCTCGCGGGCGGCGTGTTCGGCCAGCCCGACGGAGCCGACTTCCGGATCGGTGAAGGTAACCCGGGGCATCGCCCGGTAGTCCGCGTCCGGTCCGGGTCGGCCGAGGATGTCGGTACGGCGTTCTCGGCCTGGTACATCGCGGCATGCGTGAACAGGCCCCGTCCGGTGACGTCACCAACACCCCAGACCCCTGGTGCGGCCCGCGTCTGCCCGTCCACGGCCAGCACGCGGGCCTGGGGGTCTAGCCCGATGCTCTCCAGGCCGAGCCCGGCCAGGTGCGGCCGGCGTCCGGTGGCCACAAGCAGGTGCTGCCCTGCGATCTCCTGCCCGCCCTCCAGGGTGAGCCGGAAGGCGTCGTCCGCGTGACGCACGCCGGTGGCCCGGGCTCGGGTGCGTACGGTGATGCCCTCTTCTTCCAGCACATCGGCCAGGAGGGTGCCGACGGCGGGTTCTTCTGCGGGGAGCAGGTGCTGCATCGCTTCGGGGGACTGCTGACCGTTCACCTGGCACCTCCCGATCCCCCAGGATGCGGGCTCGCGCGGCGGCGAACACCGCCGATCATCCCTTCGATCGTGCCGGGAACGGGCGTGGTGGTTCGGTGAGCGCGCTTACAGTTCTCGCCGCGGCCGGGAGCCTACGGTCGGATCATGGTGCTGAGGATCGTGCTCGGAACGGTGTACACGGCGATGGGCGTCGCCCAGCTCGCCTCCTTCGGGCACATGCCGCGGATTCTGTCCGCGTACGGGCTGGTGACCGGCAGCGCCGCAACCGTACTGGCCGTGGCGCTGATCGCGGGCGAGCTGGTGTGCGGGATCTGGTTCCTGGCCCGCCCCCGCTCCAAGACCCTGGCACCGGTGTGGGTGTACACGACCGTCTCCATGGTGTGGACGGTGCTGGCCGTGCAGGCGTACGCGCGGGGCCTGACCGTGGCTAACTGCGGCTGCTTCGGGATCTACCTCACGCAGCGGCTGAGTTGGTTCGTCCTACTCCAGGACGCCCTGACCCTCTTCTATGCCGCCCTGCTGTTCCGCTCCACCCGCACCACGCCCGCCCCCTCGCCGGCAGACGGATTGGAGGGGAGGCACCGTGCCGGCATTTCGTGAACATGCGCGTCTCGGTGGCGTGGCGGCCGTGGGCGCCGCACTGCTGATGGTGGTGTGCTGCGCGGGCCCCCTGCTCCTGGCCGACGGAGCACTCGGCGCGGTCGGCGGGATTCTGGCCAACGGGTGGCTGATCACCGGCGGCGCGGTCATCCTCCTGGCCGGCACGGCTACGCACTGTGGTGCCGGGTCCGTCGCCGCCGGGGCGCCGGACCGGGTGACTGCTGCCCGACCGTCCCGGCCCCACCCGCGCCGCAGGCGGGCGAGACACCCGATCGTGACGACGCCCGGTAAGTGAAGGCAGGCCCATTCATGGAGGAGTTCCGCGTGACCCAGGCACCCGCGCCACGGCGCAAGACCGACCGCGACGAGGTGTTCGTGGAGTTCACCAAGTCCATCTGCCCCCTGTGCAAGACACCCATCGACGCGCAGGTCAGCATCCGCAACGACAAGGTCTATCTGCGCAAACGCTGCAGTGAGCACGGCGAGTTCGAGGCGCTGGCCTACGGGGATGCCGAGGAGTACCTGTCCTCGGCCCGTTTCAACAAGCCCGGCACGATTCCGCTCGTCTTCCAGACCGAGGTGAAGGACGGCTGCCCCAGTGACTGCGGGCTGTGCCCGGAGCACAAGCAGCACGCCTGTCTGGGCATCATCGAGGTCAACACGGGCTGCAACCTGGACTGCCCGATCTGCTTCGCCGACTCCGGCCACCAGAGCGACGGCTACTCCATCACCCACGAGCAGTGCGAGCGGATGCTCGACGCCTTCGTGGGGTCCGAGGGGGAGGCGGAGGTGGTGATGTTCTCCGGCGGCGAGCCGACCATCCACAAGCACATCCTGGACTTCATCGACCTCGCCCAGACCCGCCCGATCAGGAACGTCAACCTCAACACCAACGGCATCCGCCTCGCCACCGACAAGAACTTCGTCGCCGAACTCGGCAAACGCAACCAGGTGCCGGGCCGGTCGGTGAACATCTACTTGCAGTTCGACGGCTTCGACGAGCGCACGCACCTGGAGATCCGGGGCCGGGACCTGCGTACGTTCAAACAGCGGGCCCTGGAGAACTGCGCCGAGGCAGGGCTGACCGTCACCCTCGTTGCGGCCGTCGAGCGCGGGCTGAACGAGCACGAGCTCGGGGCGATCACCGAGTACGGCATCGACCACCCTGCGGTCCGCTCGGTGGCGTTCCAGCCGGTCACCCACTCGGGCCGGCACGTGGAGTTCGACCCGCTGAACCGGCTCACCAACCCCGACGTCATCCGCCTCATCAACGAACAACGCCCGGAATGGTTCACCAAGGGCGACTTCTTCCCCGTACCGTGCTGCTTCCCCACCTGCCGGTCCATCACCTACCTCCTCGTCGACGGCGAACCGGGCAACCGCACCGTCGTCCCCATCCCGCGGCTGCTCAACGTCGAGGACTATCTCGACTACGTCACCAACCGGGTCATGCCCGACGCCGGGATCCGCGAGGCCCTGGAGAAACTGTGGTCGGCCTCCGCGTTCATGGGCAGCGCCACGACCGAGGAAAAGCTGCGGGCCACAGCCGAGGTACTGGACTGCGCGGACGCCTGCGGCATCGACCTCCCGGAAGCGGTAAAGAACCTGAACGACAAAGCGTTCATGATCGTCGTGCAGGACTTCCAGGACCCCTACACCCTCAACGTCAAGCAGCTGATGAAGTGCTGCGTCGAGGAGATCACCCCCGACGGACGCCTCATCCCCTTCTGTGCCTACAACTCCGTCGGCTACCGCGAACAGGTCCGCGCGCAGATGTCCGGTGTCCCCGTCGCCCCGGTCGCGCCCAACGCGCTGCCGCTCGCCGGCCGTCTGACGGCGACCCCGTACGGCTCGAAGACCGCCAGCAGCTCAGACGAGGAAGGGAAGCTCTCGTCATGAACCAGCCCAGCGGCGAGGAGCTGAAGGCGTGTTGCGCCGCCGCGTACTCCTCCGACTTCGTCGCCCTGCTCCTCGGCGAGTCCTACCACCCTGGCGGCACCGCCCTGACCCGCCGCCTCGCCGACGGCCTCCGCCTGACCCCGGGCGCGCGGGTCCTCGACGTCGCCTCGGGGCGCGGCACCACCGCCCTGCTCCTGGCCGACGCGTACGGCACTGAAGTCGACGGGGTGGACTATGCGCCCGCGAACACCGCCCTGGCCCAGGGTGCCGCCCAGGCCGCTGGCCTCGCAGACCGCGTGCGGTTCACCACCGGGGACGCCGAACACCTCCCGTACCCGGAGGGTGTCTTCGACGCCGTGGTGTGCGAGTGCGCCCTGTGCACCTTCCCGGACAAGGCGCGGGCCGCGGCCGAGTTCGCCCGCGTCCTGGGGCCCGGCGGCCGCCTCGGCATCACCGACGTCGCCATCGATCCCACCCGGCTGTCGGCCGAGCTCACCGGACTCGGCGCCCGGATCGCCTGCATCGCCGACGCCCGGCCGCTCCAGGACTACACCGAGATCCTGGCTGGCGCGGGCCTGCGCACACTCCGCACCGAGCGCCACAATCAGGCGATGCTGCGGATGATCGACCAGATCGAGGCGAGGCTGAACCTGCTGCGCATGACCGCCCAGGCCCGCCTCACCGCCGCAGGCGTCGACCTCGACGCCGCCCCCGCCGTCCTGGCAGCCGCCCGGGCCGCGGTCACCGACGGCGTCCTCGGCTACGCGCTACTCATCGCCGAACGCACGCCGGACTAGGGGGCCGGGAGCGGAGGCACCTGCCGCCGACAGGGCTATTTGGGCGGCAGGCTCGCCGCGAAGGCGTGCCCCTGGCCGACCCAGTCGGCCAGGGCCTCGTCCTCGGACACGGCGGAGGAGGCCACGACGACCCAGCCGCGCATCGGGCGCCCGGTGAAGTCGAAGGGCCGCGTCCCGGGCCGCGCCAGGGCCGCCTCGGTGGCGCCGGGGCCGACCCGGACCATCAGCTCGTCCCCGATCACGCCCACGGCCATGTTGCCCTCGTGTAGGAACGCCAGTCCGCCGAACATCCGCTTCTGCGTGATGCCCGGATCCGCGCCCAGCCGGGCCCGGATGCGTTCCGCCAGTCCTTCGTCGAACGCCATGACCGTCCTCACCCTCCCCTGCGGCGGCGGCTCACCTGCCGCTCAAGGTCCCGAAGATCCTTGACCAGCGACGAGCGCACCCTGCGCCCCATCATCGGTCCCGCCAGCCGGTAGAGGCCCGAAGCGTCACCGCGCACGCGTATCCGGGCGCGCGTGCCGCCGTCCGGGAGGTGCTCGAAGGTGTAGGTGACGTGCATCGGCATCGGTCCGGTGACCGAGACCATGTCCAACAGCCTCGGCGGCTCGTACGCGGCGACCCGCAGGACGTAGTCGATCCGCTTGCCCAGGAAGTACGCCGTCCGCGTCACCTCCGCCCCGACCCCGAAACCGCCCGCATCGGCCTCGCGGGTCAGCTCCGCCGTCCGGATGCCCTGGGTCCACTCGGCGTCGTGGCGCCAGTCCATCGCGTACGCCGCCACCTGCTCACACGGCAGCGGGACCACCCGCTCCACGGTCACGTCGATACCCATCCGCTGCCCCGTTCCCCGGCGTCAGTTCCATGGGCCCACCCGGGGCGGTCAGCGGCAACCGGACGCCGCACGGGACTACCGGCGCGTAGGTAAGGGCGGTCACATACCTGCCTCCACCAGCCGATCTAGCGTCAGCGACGGAAGCAGGAGAACCACCGAGGAATGGGACGATCACCATGACCACGGCATCACGCATCTCCTCCAAGACCGCTGCGATCCCGGTGCACGCCGTCTGGGGCGCTGCGGCCGGCCTCGTCGGCGGCGTTGGCATGGGCATCTGGATGTCGGTCTCCCGGCCCGTCATGGACACCGCGATGATCACGATGGTGGCCGGGTTGCTGGGCTCGACCAACGCCTTCGTCGGCTGGCTGATCCACCTGTCCTTCGCGCTGTTCGCCGGTGCCACCTTTGGCATCGTGCTCGGCCACCTCGCGCAGCGCCTGGCACCCGCCATCGTCCTCGGCCTGGCCTATGGCGTGGTGTGGTGGGCCATCGGCGCGCTGTGGATCATGCCTGCCAACATGGGCATGCCGGTCTTCGAGTGGAACGACGTCACCTCCTCCAGCCTCGGCGCCCACCTCGTGTTCGGCCTGCTCGCCGGCGCCACGTTCGCGTGCATCGCCCAGGCGATGGGCAAGCGCACCGGCCCGGCCCGATGAGCAGCGAGGTTCCCGCGTCAAGCCCCGGCCCCGCGGTTCCTCCTCCGGGCGCGGCGCTGCGCCGCATAGGCCCGGTGGACGGCGCGGTGCCCTACTGTCTGGCCAGCAGCGCAGAGGCACTGGCCAGCCCGGCGTGGGGTGCCGCACCACCACCCTGGGCCCCTGGACGACGCGAGGAGACGCACACCATGACCGACGCCGCAGCCCGAGACGAGGAAGCGGAGCGGACCTGGTGCCTGGCCGAGGTCGACATCTTCTGCGACCTGTCCGAGCAGGAGATGGAGGCCATCGCCGCCGCGGCGCCGATGAAGACCTACCACGCGGGAGAGATCCTCTACTTGCCCACCCAGCCCTCGGAGGTGCTGTTCATCCTCAAGAAGGGCAGGGTCCGCGTCTTCAGGGTCTCCGCCGACGGCCGGGCGCTGACCACCGCGATCATTTCCCCGGGCACCATCTTCGGCGAGATGGTCCTGCTCGGACAGCACATGTACGACAACTACGCCGAAGCCCTCGACGACACCGTCGTGTGCGTGATGAGCCGTACGGACGTGAATCGGCTGCTGCTGGCCGACGCGCGGATCGCCGCCCGGATCACGGCGATTCTCGGCCACCGCTTGGCCGACCTCGAACAGCGTCTGTCCGACAGCGTGTTCAAGACCGTCGCCCAACGTGTCGCCACCACGCTGACCACCCTGACCAGCGCCCAGCCTCCGGCAGGCCCCCTGCGGCCGGTCGGGCGCCACCCGCAGATCGCCCTCACCCATGAACAGCTCGCCGCCCTCGCCGGTACCTCCCGCGAGACCTGCACCAAGGTCTTGCGCGACTACGCCGACCACGGCCTGCTCCGCCTGGCCCGCGGGCGCATCACCGTCCTCGACCCCGCACGGCTCAAGGACGCCGCCGGCTGACGTCACCCATCCGTAAGGCTCCGGCTCACTGCCCGCTCGAGCCGCCACGAACTACGCTCGCCACCAGTCCCGACCCTTCAGGAGTCCTCCTTGCGTGCCCGTATTCTCCTCCCGGCCGCCCTCGCTGCCGCCCTTCTCACTGTGACCGCATGCGGCTCGGGCGACGGCTCCGCGTCCGCCGGCGACAGGGGCACCTCCCCCTCGAAGGCGTCTCCCCCCGCTCAGTCGCCTGCCGACTCCCACGACAGCGGCAGCGGGTCACAGGGTGTGAAGGTCCCCGAGGCGCTGAACTTCTCCGCAACCACGGTGGGCGGCAAGCCGTTCGACGCGAAGACTCTCGCGGGCAAGCCCACCGTGCTGTGGTTCTGGGCGCCCTGGTGCCCGACGTGCAAGGGCCAGGCCGCCGAGACGGCCAAGGTCGCCGCCGCCTACGAGGGCAGGGCAAACGTCGTGGGCGTCGCGGGCCTGGACAACAACGCCGCCATGCGCGCCTTCGTCTCCGACACTGGCACCGCCTCCTTCCCCCATCTGTCCGACGAGAAGGGCGAGGTGTGGAAGCGGTTCAAGATCACCCAGCAGAGCTCCTACGTGATCCTCGACCAGGCCGGAAAGACCGTCTACGAGGGCGTGCTTCTCGGCGGCAAGGGGCTGGCGGACAAGGTCGCCGCCCGCACCGGCTGAACGCGCCATGAGTGATCTGCCTCTCGCCCTCGCGCTCGGCGCCGGAATACTTGCTGCCGTCAATCCGTGCGGTTTCGCCCTGCTGCCCGCCTACCTCTCGCTGCTCGTCTTGGGCGACGACAGCCCCAGCCGTACCGTCGCCGTCGGTCGGGCGCTCGCCGCCACCGCCGCGATGACCGTCGGCTTCGCTGCCTTCTTCGGCGTCTTCGGACTCCTCATCCAGCCCGTCGCCGGCCAGGTCCAGCAGCACCTGCCCTGGTTCACCATCATCTTCGGCCTGCTCATCACCACGGCCGGCGTATGGCTGCTCGCCGGCCGCCAACTACCTGCCCTGGCCCCGAAACTCCGCCGCGCCCCCGCCGTCACGCGCTCCGTGCCCTCGATGGCACTGTTCGGCATGGCGTATGCCACTGCCTCCCTCGGCTGCGCCATCGCCCCGTTTCTCGCCATCGTCGTCTCCGCCTTCCGCAGCGGCTCCGCCACGGAAGGCATCGCCCTGTTCACGGCCTACGCCGCTGGGATGGGCCTGATCGTCGGCGCCGCCTCCCTGACCGTCGCCCTCACCCGCACCGCCGCCGTCACCCGGCTGCGCCGTCTCGGCGCTATCACCCCGCGGCTCGGTGGCGGTCTGCTCCTCCTGGTCGGCGCCTACGTCGCCTACTACGGCTGGTACGAGATACGCGCCCTGCGCAATCCCACCACCACCGACCCCGTCATCGACGCGGCGGCCGCCATCCAGCGAACCGTTGCCAACACATTGGACACCGCCGGCCCCGCCGCGATCGCCGTACTCTTCGCGCTCCTGCTGCTCGCCACACTTCTCATCCGGCGCCGCAGGCGCACGAGTCGGCACACCGGCTTCCAACCGTGATCAAAGGCCCCGGCCACGCCGCCAATGAACGAGGAAGACGCTCTCCTGGTCGCGGCCGAGCACTTCGCCATCTGCCCCGACAACATCTGGCAGGGCAACCGACCGTATACGCTGACCGGCTACGCCGAGCGGATCACCGGAGCCCACAGCTGGGACTTTGGGTGGGACTGATCCATCTCCGCCTGGGAAACGATCACCCGCCCCGCGGGAAGCGATCTCCAAGCGCTTCGTGAGCCCCTGGCCAGAGTCGCTCGTGAACACCCCTACAAGTTATTCCGAAATGTCACCATGAGCTGGGACGTGCTCCTCCTCCGCCTGCCTGACGACGTCACCTCGGTGCAGCAGATCCCCGACGACTACGCCCCTGCCCCGATCGGTAACCGGCACGACGTCCTCGCAGCCTCCACGCAGGCCATCCCCGACATCGACCTCGCCCATCCCACCTGGGGCGAACTCCTTGGACCCACCTGGTCCACGGAACTCAACATCGGTGCAGAAGACCCGGTCGACTCGATCATGCTCCACATCCGCGGATCCGGCGACGACGTCCTCACCCCTGTCTTCCGCCTCGCTGGAGCCCTGGGCTGCAAGGTCCTGGACTACGCCGAAGGAGACCTGATCACTCCCCTGGAAACGTCCGGATGGCACGGCTTCCAGCAGTACCGCGACCGCGTGCTCCGTTCCCGTCACTGACGGCTGGGGCGCGAGGAGACACTCTCCGTAACGGCGGAGGCGATCAATGCCACGAGGTTGTCGGTCCAGCAGTCAGACTCCTTGGTCGCGACCTCGACACCGCAACTGCCGCATACGAGGTTGGGGCCGTCCTGGCCGGCGAGTCCGCAGCAACCGGCGAGACGCCGGGAATCGGGGTGTAGCGCAGTCCCCGGAACGTCATCCGGGTGAAAGATCAGCAGACTGGCGTCGAAATTGACCCTGAAGGTCCCCGGGGCCATCCGGGGCGAGACGACCTCATGGCCCACCGGCCGCTCCGCCCCCCTCAGCGGTTCCCCCGGAGCCACCTCCCCCGTCAAGGGCTGCTGACAACTGACGCAGCAAAAGACGGACATACTGTCTCCCTTCCGTGTCTCCCCCTGAGGAGAGGTGTGAGCGGCCATGGCAGTCACGCCGCTGCCGTGGCCCGCCATGCGGCGGTGACACACCCTTCCTCCCAGTGCCACCACCCCTTGGCCTCCCCATGCCCCAAAAGCTTCCGAATCCGAGGCAGGTCCGCATCTGGTGGCACATCGAGCGCCACCATCCGGAACTGCTCGATCCCCTCGCCGGTCGTGCCGAGCCGGTGAAAGGTCTCCAGCACGGTCTGCCGATCGGCGCCTGAGCCGCCGTCCTTCAGGATGATCAGCCGAATGGTGCAGTTCTCCGAAGCCCGCACTGTCTCACCAGCCCAGTGGACGCCTTCATCGTCGACCTCCACCCGGATGACGTCGTCGCTGGCGACTCCGCGTACGAACCAGGGAGTGTTGTCCAACCGCACGGTTCCGTCGCCAAGGTCCACCGCCCACAGACGTTCCACGCTCGCCGGCGGCCACCCGTCCTCGTCTACCTCCAAGCGGAAGTGGACCTTCACATGCTCGTCCCTGATGCTCGTCACCGCACCATCATCCACAGCCACCGCCGAGCAATAGTCAAGAGTTGTGGGTGAGGCCCTCCGACTCGACGACGGTGATCTCGGCTGCTGCGAGCCGAGCCTCCGCGCGCACCTCTGGGTCGGGGTGATGGAGGAAGGGTTCGATCAGCGGTCGGCCCTGTGGGTCGTGGGTGGCTCCGAGGATGTAGAGGGTGTGGACGAGAAGTTGGCGATCCATCGTCGGCATGGCTGCCGCCAGCGGTTCGACGAGGGTCAGGGGCAGGCGGTGGTGGTTGAATCCCTCGCTGATCGAGTTCAGGGCGGATTCGCGCACCTTGGTCACCGGTTCGCTTATGGCCAGACTGACCAAGCGTCCGACGGCCAGGTGAGCGGAGTCGGCGTCGAGTGCGGTGCCGCGCAGGAGGTCCCCGAGGGCGTCGGCGGCGACGTCCCGGCAGTCCGGATCGCGGTCGGTCAGTGCTTCAAGGGCCTCGAACATGTCGTTCATGCTGCCATCTCGGACCGCTCGACCAAGACGCCGTTTTCGAAGTGCGCGCCGACACGGACCAGCGGCACCAGGTGGGCGCCGGTGATCGCGCGCCATCGGGCCTGGGCGGACTCGACGAGCTTGAACACCATCGCCAGGGCCGCAGCCGGGCCCCGCGCCTCGTGTGACCTTGGTGCGGAGTTTGACGGTGGAGAAGGTCGACTCGATGGGGTTCGTGGTCCGCAGGTGGATCCAGTGCTCGGCCGGGAAGTCGTAGAAGGCGAGCAGTTCGTCCCGATCGTCGGTGATTTTGCGCCGCTGGAGAATATGAAGCTCGACCCTGGCGTTGAGGTCACCTGTCCGACCTCTCTTCCGTACACGCCAGTGAAAGACGTATTTGTGAACACGCTGCGCCCTCCCCCGTCCAGATGTCCGTATACACCACCGTCATTGAACGCTTCATTCCATCCCCAAGGCCGGTCGATGGTGTACGCCAGGAGTGTCTGCACGCCCAGCTGGCCGGCTCGCTGGTCGGCTCTCTTTTCGTTCCACTCCGGAGAATCCGGAAGTGTGTCGGGGAGCCCCAGTCCGATTATTGGAAGACCCTGGAGGAATTTGTACGCTTTACTTCCCTCGCCGATCCACGTATTGAGAGCGTAGGGGTTGTTCATGTCCAAATTGCCCCCATCCATCGGTCCCGGGCGCCGTCGGGCCTGATCTCTCCGCCGTTCGAGAACTCGGTGGTCGCTTGCTTGAGTTGGTCTTGGTCGGATACGGCGGCGTCCCCTTCAGGGGCGGGTGCGTACCAGGTGACGGTTACTTCGCCGGTGATGGTGCGGCTTTCCAGCCCGCCGTCCTGACCCGGCGCGATGGTCTGCTGAGGGGGCACGGTGAAGGTGGCGGTGTACGTGGCTCCGGTGCCGTTGGCGTCGATCGGGGTGCCGCATCCGCCGCAGACGTCGTGTCCGGTGGGGTCGGTGGCGTTGGTGGGGTTGTTGTTGACGTAACTGTAGGGGTTCCACTTCTGGGGGTTGAGGGGGTCGGTGATGTGGGGGTCGGGGGTGGTGAAGCGTTTGGTGGCGGGGTCGTAGAGGCGGCCCTTCATGTTGATGAGGCCGTATTCGTCGTCCATTTCGTGGCCGGTGTAGCCGCGGGTGATCCCGGTCGGGACGGCGGGTGCGGGGGTGGCGGTGCCGTTGGGGTTGACGCGTCGGCCGAAGGGGTCGTAGTAGGTCGTCCTGGGGTCGGCGCCGGTCTTGGGCCGGGCGTCCGCCAGGTGGTCCTCAGCGCCCTGGTCGAGCGCGGCGAGGACGGCTGCCGTTGCTTCGTCGTAGGCTGCAACGTGCGCGGCCGGGCCCGCCGGAGCAGGCACGACGTCGACGCGCTCCAGCTCGACGCTCACCCGGCCACCCCGGCACCGGTGTGGGTCAAAGTGATCCAGCGGGTCTGGTCGTAGGCGGAATGCTCCCGCCAGCCCTCGGCGATGCGCACCAGACGGTTCCAGTCCCGCAGGACCGCCGACAGCCGGTGCGCCGGCGCGGCGTGCTGCTTGCGCCGGCACACCACGTCCTCCGGGGTCTCGAGACAGTTGCGCAGGCTCCCGTACAGGTCGCCGACGGCGTGGTCGAGCGCGAAGGAGACACGGCCGGCGGCGCTGTCCTCGCCGTGCGCGGCGTCGACCTCCTCAGACGCGGCTCTCGCCCCTGACGTACGCGAGCGACTGCCGGTACGCCCGGGTGTCCGGGTGGTCGGGACCGAGTACCTGCTCAGCGTCGGCCACCAGGGCGTCGAGCAGGGCGGCGGCCTCGTCCAGCCGCCCCGTCCGCCCGTACGCGTAGGCGACGTTGTTCCGGGCGAAGAGGGTGTACGGATGCGTCGGGCCGAGCAGCCCCGCGATGTTCGCCAGATGGCCCTCGGCGAGGGCGGTGACCTCCTCGGCCGCCCCGGCCTGCATGCACACCCCGATCAGATTGGTGAGGACGCTGAGGGTCATCGGGTGGTAGGGGCCGAACTCCCGGATGTGACCGATGAGGGCCCGCTGCCCCATCTCGATCGCGTCGTGCACCCGCCCGGCCGAGGCGAGGATGACGAGCAGCTGCGCTCGGGTCATGACGACTTTCCGGTCCTCCGGGCCGTGCAGCCGCTCAAGGTCGTGGAGGGTTCGCTCGCCGAGCCGGCACGCCTCCTCCGTCCGGCCCACGGCCCGGTAGGCGAGGGCGAGGTTGCCCCGGGCCGCCAGGGTGTCGTCGTGCTCGCCACCAAAGGTCCGTCCTGCCTCCGCCGCCATCCGTTCCCAGTAGCCCAGCGCCGCCTCCCGGTGCCCGGCGTTCGCCAGGCTGGAGCCCGCGCGGTACAGGACGGGGTGCGGCTCCGGGAGCCACAGGTGGCGTCCGGCGGTCGCCGCGAGGGCGTCGGTGTTGGCCCGCAGGACGGCGGCCCATTCCCGGTGCGGTTCGTCCTGCGGCCAGACCGCGAGCAGCGCCTCGGCCGCCACGACCGCGAGGCCGCGCCGCTCCCCGTCCGGGATCGTCTCGCGGACCGCGCGGGCGGTGAGGGCGTGGATGCGGACCGAGTCCGCACCGCAGGTCAGGAGCGCGTACCGGTGCAGCACGCGCAGGGTCGTGTGGACGGTCGCCGGCTCGGCGCCTCCGAGGTACGCGCGGACGGCCGGTGTGCCCCACAGGGCCCCCGGGTGCCCCGCGGGGTCGAGGAAGGCCGCCAGGCGGAGGACGGGTACGGCGAGGCCCGCCGTGTCGGCTTCCTGGACGGCGTCCAGGGAGAGGAGGAGCGTGGTGGCGACCGCGCGGCCGTAGCCCTCGGTGTCGGCGTCTGGCGGCAGCACCTCCGCGAGCGACCGGGCGGCGGTGAACCGGGCCAGGTAGGGGGTGCAGGGTAGGCCATGGTTGATCATGTACGCGGCGGCGTGGCCGAGCGCGAGCGGCAGACGTCCGAGCCGCTCCGCCAGTTCGTCCACGGCCCCGTCCGCGAGCCCCGCCTCCTCAGCCAGGCGCGCCCGCAGGTAGGCGGACGCCTCCGCCGGTTCGTACGTGTCGACGGCGACCCGTCGCCGCCCGCCGCCGGTCAGCCGGGCGTCGTGGAGGCGGGTCGTGGCCAGGACCCGGCCGCTGCCGGTGCGGCTCGCCGGCCACAGGGGCTCGATGCCCGCTGGGTCAGCGACGTCGTCCAGGACGACGAGCCAGCGCCGGGAGGTGGTGGCCAGCCAGGCCAGGAAGGCGCGGGCGTCGGACTCCGGGTCGTCCCCGGTCGCGCCGGGGGCGGCGACCCGCAGGGCGGCCTGGGCGTAGCGGGCGACGACCTGCTGGGGCTCGGCGGCCGGGGCCCACACGACGAGGTCCGTCCCCTCGGCGAGGGCCTGGGCGGCGTAGGAGGCGGCGAGCTGCGACTTGCCGACCCCGCCGCCGCCCGACAGGACCTGGGTCAGCACTGCCGTACCGCCCCCGGTCCGTGCCGTGTCGATCCGTTCCCGCAGTGCGGCGCGGGGCTGGAAGGCGGAGGCGAGGGCGGGCGCGGAGCCCACCTCCAGCGGCCAGCGCACGGCGGCCTCGCCTTGGGCGGGCGGCTGGTGCACGACGACGGAGCTGTACCGGCCTAGGGCGCTGTAACAGGCGTCACCGCCGACGGTCACGCCACCCCGGTCCTTCCGCCACCAGGGGCTCACCGGCGCTCGCTCCCGTCACCGAGGGCGCTGTCGTGGACGTCGCCGAGGACGACCGTGGCGTCCCGGGCCGCCCGGACGTCCTCACCCGCGGCCCGCGGGGTGCCGTCGGCCGGGGGCTCGGTGGGAGTGGGCCGGGTTGCCCGTGGCCGGGTGGGCGGTCCGGCGACCGTGGAGCCCGTGCCGAGCGCGCTGCCCGTCACGTTCCCGTCGATGACGGTCGCGCCGCGCCCGGCCCTGATCGGGCGCGCCTGGCCGGCCGGGGCCAGGAAGGTGTACGCAGCGAGCCCGAGGGTCACCAGCGCGCCGAGCACGCTCGCGACCCGGTCCCCGGTGTCGAGGTCGACCAGGACCACGACCCCGACGAGCCCCAGACCGACGGCTCCCGCCCCGCCCGCCACGATCCGACCGACCGTCATGACGCCTCCCCGCGAACGCCCCTCACCCTTACGTACCAGGCTAGGGCCTGATCCGACGTGAATCGCCAGAAAGGCTCTAGGACGTCACGAGAGCCGCTGGGCGGCGGCTGACGGTCATTCGAAGTTCGCTACGACGCTCTCGGGCTTCTGGTCTTCCTCCGCAGGGTGATAGAGCCGCACGAAGTTGGAGACGGTGGTCGGGTCGTCGGGGCAGCCTGTTGTGTCGACGTCAGCGGGGTCTGGTGCAGTTGCCAGCTACGGACTTCTGCGCCGAGTCGCTTGAGGGCGTCGTTGCTGACCGCAGGGAGGAACGAGAGAAACCGCTTCCCGTTCTTGTCCCACGCCCCACGTGGCTGGAACGTGAACCCGAGGAACGTGAACGACACATGCTCGTACGAGCCGCGTCGCGAGCGGTCCTTGCAGTACACGATCCTGGTCTTGTCGGGGTGCAACCGCAGCCCGACTTCTTCCATCCTGTTCCCGAGCGCCGCCAGGACTTCGCGGGCCTGGTGCTCGCTGACGCAGTGCACGACCGCGTCGTCGGCATACCTTTCAAACTGGATGCCCCGGAAGTTCCGGTATAGCCACATATCGAAGGCATAGACCGTGTCCTATGTGGTGAGGCGGTCGTTGGGTACGTCATGGGGCGGGCTACGTGGAGTTGGATTGTTCCGGACGGGTTGTGGGAGATCGCGAAGCCGCTGATCCCGCCCTCTCGGGTGCGGCCGCAGGGTGGCGGGACGCAGGACACGCCTGATGAGACGCTGTTTGCCGCGATCACCTACGTGCTGGTCAGCGGCTGTTCCTGGCGCGCGTTGCCGCCGTGCTTCGGGATATCGAAGTCGACCGCGCACCGCCGGTTCCTGATCTGGTCCCGGGCAGGTGTGTGGGGCCGGCTGCACGAGGCGATCCTGCACCGCCTCGACGACGCCGGCCTGCTTGACCTCTCCCGATCGGTCCTCGACTCCGCCCACGTGAGGGCGAAAAAGTGCCCCTATGGTTTTCGTCAAGCGGTGGCGATCTTGGGGGGTTCGTAGAAGGTGCCGTCGCGGAGCATGGCGAAGAGGACGTCGATGCGGCGTCGGGCGAGGCAGATGAGGGCCGCGACGTGGTGCTTCCCCTCCCGTCGTTTCCTGTCGTAGTAGTGGGGCTGGGACAGTGAGGCGAACGCGGCGAGGTAGAAGGCTCGCTTGAGTTGTTTGTTGCCTCGCCTGGCTGGGTGCTCGCCGCGGATGGAGGAGCCGGACCGGCGGGTGGCGGGTGCCAGGCCGGCGTAGGCGGCGAGGTGGCCTGCGGTGGCGAAGCCGCTGCCGTCACCGACGTCGATCAGGATGCGGGCTGCGGTCCTGACCCCGATGCCGGGCATCGAGGTCAGAACCTGCGAAAGCTGCGAAAATGGTTACGTGGCAAACGCATCGGGGTCCGCGTCGCCCGCAAGGGCATCGAGTCCAGCGAACGCCTCGGCCGCCACAGGTGGGTCATCGAACGCACCATGTCCCGGCTCAACGCTACCGCCGCCTCAACCACCGCTACGAACGCCATCCCCGCGACTACCTGGCCTTTCTCGGCCTCGCCGCAGCCCGCTGCTGCTATAAACGCCTCATCCGCCTCACCACATAGGACACGATCTTAGGGACAGGTTCTCGAGCTTGTGGGCAGAGCAGGAAGACGTTCCGGAACAAGGAGATATAGGGCAACCGTGTCCCTGTGTGTCCCTCATCCGGCAGCCACAGGGCCTCTCTCGACGCTGTGCTGGGCTTCCAAAGCCGAGACCTGACTCGTCGTTGGGGTCTGCTGCCGAGGTGCGGGGCAATGAGAGAAGTGAACCCGCTCTGGACAACCAGCCATGCCAACCACGGGGCCCGGGGGATCCCGCCCGGACATTCGAAGCCAGGATCAGAACTGCATGGCCTGGGCGACAGCCCAGAGGAATCGCCGCCACGGTCGCCCGACGCGGCGTCGCGCACGGTTCCGGACCGGGCGAGGCCCCCTGGGTCGTCGAGCGTACCGGCCGACGCGGTGGGCGGTTCCGGCCTCAGAAGCAGTCCGCGGGCATGTCGAGGGTGGTGCGGTCGAGGCTTTCCAGCAGCGCGAACTGGGCCTCGGTCTTGGGTAGTTCGTACCGATAGAAGTACTGACCCGCCCGGCGCTTGCCCTCGTAGAAGGTGCCGCTGTGTCCGGCGGCGGCCAGCATCTGCTCCAGCCACATCCAGGCAACCACAACGTGCCCCACGGCCTCCAGGTAGATCGAGGCGTTGGCGAGGGCGGTCTCGGCGTCCCCGGCCTCCCACAGGTGCTGCGTCACGGCGGCGACGCGGGCGACGGACGCGTCCAGCTGCCGTCCGAAGCCGGCGAGCTGGTCCTCCGCGGCCGCCGCGCGGGCGGTCGTCGTCGAGACGGTCTCGATGAGCAGGCGGAGCCCGGCGCCGCCGTCCATGACAACCTTGCGGCCCAGTAGGTCGAGGCCGTGGATGCCATGGGTCCCCTCATGGATGGGGTTGAGGCGGTTGTCCCGGTAGAACTGCTCGACGTTGTACTCGCGGGTGTAGCCGTAGCCGCCGTGGACCTGGATGGCCAGGTTGTTGGCCTCCAGGCACCACTGGGAGGGCCAGCTCTTGGCGATCGGGGTGAGCATGTCCAGCAGAAGCCCGGCCCTGGTCCGCTCGTCGGCCGTCGGGGCGGTGCGCTCGTCGTCCAGCAGCCGCCCGCAGTACAGGATGAGAGCCAGCGCGCCTTCGACGTACGACTTCTGGGCGAGGAGCATGCGCCGGACATCGGGATGCCCGATGATCGGGATCTGGGGGGTGGCTGCATCCCTGGCCGTGAGCGGGCGCCCCTGGGGCCGGGTGCGCGCGTAGTCCAGGGCGTGAATGTAGCCGGTGTAACCGAGCGCCGTGGCGCCGAGTCCGACACCGATGCGGGCCTCGTTCATCATGTGGAACATGTAGGACAGTCCGCGGTGGGGCTCCCCGACCAGGAAGCCGACGGCACCGGGGGCGCCGCCGGGCAGGAAAGCGCCCTCGCCGAAGTTCAGCAGTGTGTTGGTCGTCCCTCGATACCCCATCTTGTGATTGAGGCCGGCCAGGGCGACGTCGTTGCGCTCGCCGAGCGTCCCGTCGGCCCTCACCAGGACCTTGGGAACAATGAAGAGCGAGAGTCCCTTCACCCCGGGCGGGCCGCCGGGGATCCTGGCCAGGACCAGGTGGACGATGTTCTCCGTCAGTTCGTGGTCGCCACCCGAGATCCACATCTTGCTGCCGAACAGGCGGTAGGTACCGTCGTCGGCCCGTTCCGCGCGGGTGCGTACGTCGGCCAGCGAGGAGCCCGCCTGCGGCTCCGACAGGCACATGGTTCCGGAGAAGCGGCCTTCGACCATCGGGCGGACATAGGTGTCGATCTGCCCGGGGCTGCCGTGGGCGAGCAACAGGTTGGCGTTGCCGATGGTGAGGAAGGGGTAGGCGGCCGTTCCCACGTTGGCCGCCTGGAACCAGGCGAAGCAGGCGCTGGCCACCACGCCGGGCAGTTGCATGCCGCCCACCTCGTAGTCCATGCCCCCGCCGATCAGCCCGGCCTCGGCGAAGACCCTCAGAGCCTCTTCCACTTCGGGGATGATGTGCACTCGCTCGCCGTCGAAGCACGGCTCTTCGGTGTCGTTCTTCTTGTTGTGCGGGGCGAAATGCCGGGTGGCGATCGCCTCGCTGAGGTCCAGTACCGCGTCGAACGTTTCGCGCGAGTGGTCGGCGAAGCGGGGGCGCGCGGTCAGGGATTCAACGTCGAGCCACTCGTGCAGCAGAAAGTCGAGGTCTCGGCGGGAGAACAGGAGGGAGGCCATGGTCCGCTTCTTCTCGGTTCGGGTTCTTGTGCGGCGTGGGCGAGCCGTGTCCGCCGGGTCAGACCGTGGTGCCGAGGCCGCCGTCGACGGGGATGACTGCCCCGGTGACGTAGGCGCCGGCCCGGCTGGCCAGGTAGACGGCGATACCCGCCATGTCATCTGGCCGGCCGATCCTGCGCAGCGGAGCGGCCTCCGCGATCGCCTCGCCCATGGCGTCCAGGGTCGCGGCCATCATCTTCGACTCGAACGGGCCGGGCGCGATGGCGTTCACCGTGATGCCCTGTGGCCCGAGCTCCTTGGCCAGCACGCGGGTCAGATGGTGCAGGCCTGCCTTGCTGGCCGCGTAGGAGTAGGCCGACACCGGGCTGACGTGCAGGCCGTCGATGGATCCGACGTTGATGATCCGCGCGGGGTCCTCCATCGACCCGCCGGCGCGCAGCTTCGGCAGGAGGGCTTGGGTGAGCAGGAAGGGGCTGCGCAGGTTGAGGTCCATGACCTTGTCCCAGCCGCTGACCGGGAACTCGTCCAGGGCCGCGCCCCAGGTGGCGCCGGCGTTGTTCACCAGGATGTGCAGCCGCTCCTCCCGCTCGCCGATGTCCGCGGCGAGTCGGTGGCACTCTTCCTCGCGCGACAGGTCGGCGGGCAGCGCCACCGCCTGACCGAGACCGGAGATCCCGCGCACGGCCTCCTCACAGGCTTCCGCCTTGCGGGAGCTGATGTAGACCTTGGCTCCCGCTTCGACCAGGCCCCGGGCAATCATCAGGCCGATGCCGCGGGAACCGCCGGTCACGAGGGCGGTCTTGCCGGCAACGGAGAACAGTGAGGTCACGGTGGACTCCTGAGGTGGAGGGGCGGGCACGGACAGGTCATTCCCGCCCAGGGCAGATACTAAGCAGTCGCTTAGGCATTGTCCAAGGGTTGCGTCAAACGAGCCCCCGTCCGTGGCCGCGAAGGTCGTGGTGGGTCGGCAGCGGACCCATCCGGGTCCCGGCCCTCGCCCATATGGCTGCCCAGCGGCCTGGCCGGCCGTTTGCGAGCCGACAGGTGCCGGCCACAGCGCATGGGAGCAAGGAGGCCGTGCTCGAGCGTCGCCGACCGCTGGAGCACCTGCTGACACGGCACGTCTGGGGCCGTCGTCACGATGACCGCCGAGCCTCACGCGGAGCTACTGGAGGCTCTCGTCTTCAGGAAACGGCAACCACTTGCCCCACTCCTCAATAGGCGGACAATCTCGTCAGGCACCTGTGGACATGGCCGCACCCGCATACCCGAAGTTCGACGACTGCCGCGCCTTGCCGGCAGAGCGGCATGCGGCGACTGCGCGCCAGGCTGCCCGGGAGATCACCGCCGAGTCCCAGGCCGACTTCCCGTCCTTCGTCGGGGACCTCGACGAGTCGTGTCGCTGAGCGGGCCGGTGACCCATCCGGGCAGGACCGGTTCAGGGCCAGAGCAACTCCCTTACCCAAGAGCCCTCTTCGCGCCGGTAGCGCAGCCGCACGTGGCACCGTCGCATGTCGCCCTGGAAGAACTCCACCTCGTACGCGTCGAGCACGTACACCGTCCAGGTCGGCGAGGCGGCGTCCGGCTCGGCGGCCGCCCGCTCCCAGGCCGCCTCGTTCGCCCCCACCAGTTCCTCGTAGGAGGCGAGCACTTCACTCTGGTGGCCGACGAGCGCCGAGGCCAGAGCTCCCGTCGACCGCGCGTGGAGGTCGGCGTAGGCCTCCTCGGCGGTGCCCTCCGTAACCGCGCCCCGCACCCTGACCTGCCGCCCCTGCAGGGGCCAGTAGAAGCCGAGCGCGGCCTCCGGGCGGGCCGCCAGCTGGCGGCCCTTCCTGCTCGTGGAGTGGGAGGCGAAGTGCCAGCCGCGCTCGTCCGCGTCGTGCAGCATCAGCGACCGTACGTCGGGCCGTCCGTCCCCGTCGACGGTGGCAAGGGTCATGGTGTGCGGCTCGGCCTGTCCGGCGGCCGCCGCCTCGACGAACCACCGACGGAAGAGCGGCAGTGGTTCACCGGGCGCCGAAGCGGGGTCGAAGACCGGCAGTTCGGTGTCCCAGACGCGCAGGCACCTGAGCACTGTGTGGAAGTCGTCGGAGTCGGCGGCGATGTCCTCATCGTTCACGCGCCGATCCTTTCATCATGCCCAGGGTCTTCAAGACGGTGGACCGGACGCCCGCGCGGGCGTGCTCGGGCGGGAGGAGCGACCGACCGCCACTGTCCGCGCCCTTGACCCAGGTCTGGGTTGCGACGAGGTTGCGATCCTCGACTGCCCGGAAGGCGACCGCGACGCCGCGCCCCGCGGACGCCGCCGGGTCGCCCTGGGCGACCCTCCGACGACCAGCTGCACCGACGCCTTCGGGCTCACGCCCGCGGAGTGCACAGCTCGTCGGAGATCCTCCTGGGCCGACGGCACCGCCGTACGCAGAGGGCCGCCGCTTCGCAAGGAGGTCGTCCGTCAACAGCGGACGACAAAAGGCGAAGGCAAGGAGGTTACCCACTCCTTGTCATGCTCAACGTATAGCGCACCAGGGGGCTTGCGGCAAGACCCCCGGCGTGCCCCAGAATCGCCGGCGAACCCAGAACCTACGGAAACGGGTGTCGCGAAGTGCGTGTGTTGTTGTCGACGTATGGGTCGCGCGGGGACGTCGAACCGCTGGTGGGACTCGCGGTGCGGTTGCGGGAACTCGGCGCGGAGGTGCGGGTGTGCGTGCCGCCGGACGAGGACTTCGCGCGGCGGTTGGACGGTGTGGGCGTGCCGCTGGTGCCGGTCAGCCGGTCGGCGCGGGCGTGGACGAAGGAGGCGCCGCCGGCCTCGGGCCTGCCGCAGCGCGCAGCCGAGGTCATCGCCGGGCTGTTCGATGCGGTACCCGCGGCGGCCAAGGGATGCGACGTGCTGGTGGCGACAGGGATGATGCCGGCCGCGGCCGGTGCTCTGTCGGTGGCCGAGATGCTGGGCATCCGGTCTGTGTCCGTGACCTTCCAGCAGCTCACCCTGCCGGCGCCGCACCGTCGGCCACTGGCGTATGCGGGGCGGCCGTTCCCACCGGAGGTGACCGACAAGCGCGTGCTGTGGGATCTGGACGCCCAGAGCATCGACGCGCTGTTCGGCGAGGCGCTCAACACGAACCGTGCGGCGGCCGGTCTGCCCCCGGTGAAGCACGTCCGCGACTACGTCATCGGCGACCAGCCATGGCTGGCGACGGATCCGATCCTGGACCCGTGGCGGGAGACACCCGACCTCGACGTCGTTCAGACCGGCGCGTGGATCCTGCCGGACGAACGCCCGCTCCCGACCGAGTTGGTGGCGTTCCTGGACGCCGACGCGCCACCGGTGTACGTGGGCTTCGGCAGCATGCCGATGCACACCTCGAAGGACGTCGCCCAGGTGGCCATCGAGGCGGTCCGCGCGCAGGGGCACCGCGTCGTCATCGGGCGCGGCTGGGCGGACCTGGCGCTGATCGACGGCCAAGAGGACTGCTTCGCCGTCGGCGAGGTCAACCATCAGGCACTGTTCGACCGGGTAGCCGCTGTCGTGCACCATGGCGGCGCGGGTACGACGACGACGGCCGCCCGGGTCGGCGCCCCCCAGGTAGTGGTCCCCCAGTTGGCAGATCAGCCTTACTGGGCCGGCCGGGTGGCCGGGTTGGGCATCGGCGCGGCGCACGACGGTCCAACTCCGACCTTCGAGTCCCTGTCGGCCGCGCTGAGGACGGCCCTGACACCCGAGACCCGCGCACAAGCGACCGCCGTGGCCGACACGATCCGCACCAACGGGACGACCGTGGCCGCGAAGCTGCTGCTCGACACGGTCAGCCGAGGAAAGCTGACAACGTCCGCGTGAACCACGCGGGATCGTCGAGCCAGGAAGGTTGTCCAGTGCCGCCGCACCGAACTCCACGACGCCTTCATCTCCTTCGCCTACAACGCCATCTGCTGGCGACGCCTCAAAGACCCCCAGGGGTCCGCCGCCCGGGCGCCCGAGGGTTCGAAGCGGGCTACGGAGCCGGCCTGCGACCACAGTCCGGTCACGTGGGGGCGGCTCGCCAGCCAGAAGAAGCCTTGAAGCGCAGGATCTGCCCGAAGCTTCCGCTGTCGAGTCTCTCGGTGACGAACGTCCACAGGCGGCCCGGATGGAACGGCACCGCGGAGCGGAAGACCGTGCTGGAGATGCCGTACTCCTCGGTCTCCGGGACGTGATCGCCGTTGAGTTCCATGACCCAGCCCGGGGCCTGCCGCGCGCGCTCCAGATCGAAGAGGCCGGTGCCGAGCACATCGCCGAGGTCCACGCGCCCGCGCGTGGCGGCCACGGTCCCGGCCACCGGGTTGAGACGTGTCAGGGCTGCCCGGAGCCGGCCGGCGGCCTCCGCATCGACGAGGTAGAGCTTGTTGAGCACGATCACATCGGCGAACTCGATCCGGTCCATCAGCAGGTCGCTGACGGTGCGTTCGTCGACCTCGTACTGGTCGAGTCCTCGCTCGGCGAGCCCGTCCCCGCCAGCCAGTGGAGGGGCATCCGATCGTGCTGGTCGGCGACACCGAGCTGGAGCCCTCGATGCGACAGCTGCTGCGCGCGTACGGTGCCCGGCTGGAGCTGGTCGACCGTCCGGCTGCCGAGGGCGGCTGGCAGGCCGCCCGGCTGGCCCGGATGCGTGCACTGCTGACATCGCTGCCAGGCACCTACTGGCCCGATCAGTACAACAACCCGGACAGCATCGCCGGTTACGCCTCCCTCGCCGCCGAGCTGGCCGTACAGCTCGACCACCTGGACGTGCTGGTGTGCAGCGTCGGCACCGGCGGCCACAGCGCCGGTGTCGTCGGCCCACTGCGCCGTCACTGGCCGGGGCTCCGGCTCATCGGCGTGGACGCCACCGGCTCGACGATCTTCGGCCAGCCGGCCAGACCGCGTCTGATGCGCGGCCTGGGCAGCAGCATCCATCCGCGCAACGTCGCCTACGACGCGTTCGACGAAGTCCACTGGGTCGGGCCGGCGGAGGCCGCGGACGCCTGCCGACGGCTGGCCGTCGGCAACTTCGTCAGTGGCGGACGGAGCACCGGAGCCGTGGCGCTGGTGGCCGCTTGGGCCGCCCGTGTCCACCCGGGAGCCGTCGTCGCCACCGTCTTCCCCGACGGGCCGCACCGCTACCTCTCCACCGTCTACGCCGATGACTTCACCGCCACACACGGTCTCGACCTGGCCACCGCCGCCACTCGCCCGGTCGAGATCCCGCACCCGAGGGCCGTGGAGGCCAGCGGATGGGCGCGGTGCAGCGCCGTCACCGACCCGCTGGACGGCCGAACCCCGCATCTGGAAGAGAGTCCGTGAAGGCCCGTCAGCGTACTGTACGCCTCGAACTCGCCGAGCCACTGCGCATATCCCGCTCGGCCATGGCGGCCCGCGAGGCCATCCGGCTGTCCATCGAACTCGACACGGTCACCCGGCGCGGCCTCCTGAACACGCTCGCCGTCCTGCTGCGCGACCGACTCGAACTGGCCCTGGTCGTGATCACCCACGAACTCGACACCGCAGCGGCCGCCGCCCGGATCGCCGTACTGGACGCCGGCGAGCTCATCGAGCAGGGACCGGCGCAGCAGGTACTCACCGCGCCGCGGCACGGGTTCACCACTGCAATCGTGCCAGGCTCGGCGCGCCCGGCAGCAGATACACCTCCCTGACGGCCGGCCATCGTAGAAGGAGGCCGTGGAAGCTCTCTCCCCTTGCCGCGTCTCCGAAGATCTGGACCTGACCATCCGGTGCAGCAGCCGCCGGTGGCGCGCCTCCCCGGAAGTTCGCCTTGGCGCACCCATATCGGCTCCTCAGGCCGATGACTCACTCGCCCTCTTCAGTCTCCATACTGGTTGGGAGGGGCGGGGACCGGCCTGACCTGGCTGATGTTGATGAACGGAATGGCGCCGTCGTTGACGGGGTCTTTGGTCTGTTTGCTGGTGTAGGTGCCGGTGATTTCGACCCAGGTGTCGGGCTGCAGGATGGGCGGAATCCGTCCGGTCAGGCCGATCTTGACCGGTTGAGCGTCGGCGGCGCAGCAGTTGAGAACCATGCGGGTGAGGTAGGGCGCACCGCTGCGGTCGAGTGCGATGAAGCCGGTCATTTTGACGCGCCGGTCGCCGAGGGTGCGTCCGTGGTCGTAGGCGGCGCGGCCGGCGTAGTCGACGACGTCAAGCTTCAAGGGGTCGTCGGCGGGGAGAGTGGGGAAGCCCGGGGGTTCTTGCAGGGCCGTGCCGGTGTGCATGGCGCTGTAGGAGCCCAGTGCGGGTGGGGCGACCAGGATGAGGGCGAACAGGGGCAGGAGCAGGAGCCAGGAGATCCGTGGTTCGCGGTGGGCATGGCCGCGCCGGTCGTCTGGCTCACGCTCGGGCTGGTCCTCCTGGACCGCGCGCGGCCGTCGTAGTTCGTACCACACGGTGGCCACGGCGGTGACGATCAGGACGATGCCGGCCACGAGCAGCAACGGGCGCAGCCCGGCCTTGACGTAGCGCAGGTAGAGGTCGGTAAGGCCGGCGCGCAGCACCGCCCCGCCGACGAGGAACAGGACGGCTGCTTGCGCCTGCCGGTTCACAGCAGCACCGCCCCGACCAGGGCCGACATCAGGACGGCCAGGGTGAAGGTGGCGGGGGCGAAGCGCAGCGCGAACCCGCGGCCGAACGCGGCGGCCTGCATGGCGAACAGTTTCAGGTCGATCATGGGGCCGACGACGAGGAACGCCAGCCGGGCGGTGAGCGAGAACTGGGAGAGGGACGCGGCCACGAACGCGTCGGCCTCGGAGCAGATCGACAACACCACCGCAAGCACCGCCAGGGCGAGGATCGACACCAGCGGGTTGTTGGCCGCGGTGTGCAGCCAACCGGCCGGTACCACGGCCTTGAGCGTGGCCGCGGCCATCGCGCCGACGACGAGGAAGCCGCCTGCGTGCATCACGTCATGCCGTACGGATCCCCAGAGCGCCGCCCCCTTACCGAGGCCCTCGAGCGACGGATGGGCTGGTGGGCGCAGCCAGTCGGTGCGGCCCAGCCGTTGCCACAACCAGCCCATGGCGCACGCCACGAGCAGACTCGCCACGAACCGGGCGAGGACCATGCGCGGGTTGCCGGGAAACGCGACGGCGGTGGCGGTCAGCACGATCGGGTTGATCGCCGGGGCGGACAGCAGGAACGCCAACGCCGCAGCGGGGGTGACGCCCCTGCGTACCAGCGCCCCGGCCACCGGCACGGAGGCGCACTCGCAGCCGGGCAGGACCGCCCCGGCCATCCCGGCTACCGGCACCGCCAGGGCAGGCTGTCTCGGCAGCGCGCGGGCAAAGAACGATGATGGGACGAACACTGCGATGATCGCCGACAGCAGCACGCCGAGCACGAGAAAGGGCAGGGCCTGGACGACCACCGCGACGAACACGGTCATCCAGCTCTGCATCACCGGCGCGGACAGCGCCCGGCGGATCGGCCCCTGTAGCCCAACCACCAGAAGCAGCAGCATCGTCAGCACGAGGGATGAGTTGAACTGCCAACCCTGCGCATCGTCCGCCTCGCGGCAGTCAACCCGCGCCGGGGCTGCTTTGATGGTCATGGGTGAGGTACCTCCGGTACGGAAGGGCTTCGTGGGTTCGGTTCCCCTCCACCTTCAGTACGCCGGTTCCGGCACAACTGCTCACTCTCGCAACCGCCCCTGCCTGGCCTTGCAAAGCCAAACCCCTGGACGAGAGGTACCTTCGCAACGCCTCCGCCGAGCAGGCCGGACGGCACCTGAAGGCTTGCGGGTTCGCTCCGGTGCCGGTATGCGGTGACGCGGCCGTGGGCTGGGACGACGGCGGCCCGTACGACGGATCCTCGCGACATTCTCCGTCGGCCACGTCCCGGCCGCATGGCTGGGGCAGGCCAGGCCCGGCGCCACGATTGTCACCCCCTGGTCGTCGGCCTGGTGCGTGTACGGAAGGCTCGCGCTCGGCGTCGGCCCGGACGGAACCGCCGAGGGGCTGTTCCACGACTTCGCGTCGTACATTGCGCGGACCTGCTGAAACGGTCCTCATGTCGTGGGGAAGTCCCATGTCGAGGCGTGAAGACTTCCGATGAGCCTCCCGGACACCGCGCTTCCGACTGGGCAACATCCGGTCAGGTCCTTGCGATGGGCACTTCGCCGTTTTGCTTCCCCGCCGGCTGAGGAGCCGGAAGTATGACCACATGACGGGGAGGACGAAAGTCGTTGTTACAGCGGTGGCGGTGCTATGTGGCCTGACTGCGGTGGGGCTGACGGTCGTGGCGCTGATGGTGGATCTGGACACCGCCGACCGGACTGCGAGCGTCATCGGGGCGGTCGTCGGGCTCGCCGGGCTGGTGGTGTCCCTCTTCAGCCTGCACCGCACTGAAGCCGACAGCCCGGTGGAGGCGAGCGGAGCCCGCTCGATCGCGGTCAGGGGCAGCATCGCTTACGCAGCCACCGGTGATCGACGTCAAGGTGCGCGGCCTGTGGATCCCGCCGCCGCGTCGCCCGTCCCCTCGGGCGACGCAGGCCGAGAGCCGGCCGGGGCGGTGCGGTCGCCGGGCGAGCGCAGCATCGCCGTCGACGGGAACGTCGGCTTCGCCGACACCGGCAACGAGGGAGACGCGGCATGACCGCACGGTGGAGGAACCTGCTGCGGCCTGCCGCCGTCCAGGCCACCGGAGAGGGCGCCGTGGCGATCGACGGTGACGTCTTCGCCGTCGTTACCGGCGACAACAACACGCTGACCTTCCATGCTTCGGGTCCGGACCTGCGGCAGAGGTGGCTGGAATGGGACGATCTGGTCGGCAGGACCCGAACGCCCCGGTCCCCGTCGGCCCTGCTGGAGGCACACCGTGCGGTGGTCCCCTTCCGTGGCCGCGCGGATCTGCTGGAGGAGTTGGCGGCTTGGTGTGCCGAGCCGGGATTCGGCGTGCACCTGGTGTACGGGCCGGGCGGGCAGGGCAAGACTCGGCTCGCCCGCCGTTTCACCGACGAGCTGGTTCGAAAAGAGTGGAACGTCCTCTGGCTCGGCCAGCACGCCGCGGTCGCCGACCTGACGGCGCTCAGCAGCCCGCCCGGCCCGGTGGTCGTGGTCGTCGACTACGCGGAAGCGCGCCCGGACCAGCTGCTCGCCCTGCTGCGCGCGGCCCTGCGCAGCCCGGACACGACACCGTTCAAGGTGTTGCTGCTGGCCCGGACCGCCGACGACTGGTGGCTGGAGTTGCAGGACCGCGCCCGCATCGAGGATCTGTACGCGGTGCGGGGCACGCTCTTGCCGCCGCTGGAGCCGCACGCCGCCGATCGTGTCGACGCCTATCGCCAGGCCGTCGATGCACTGGCCGCCGCCCTGCCGCAGGTGCCGGGGCAAAAGGGCCCCGACTGGACGGCCCTGGCGGCGCGCGTGCTGGCCCTGCCCGCGCACCGGTTACAACGCCCGGGTATGGACTGTGCGCTCACCCTGCACATGACCGCGCTCGCCGACCTGCTGGACGCAGCGGTGGAAGCCGTCGACGAAGGCGATGACCGCCCGTCGCCATCCCCCGGCCCCGGTTCGGCGGAGGAGCGATTGCTGAGCCACGAACGGGTCTACTGGCGGGCTGCCAGCGAGGCGTCGGGTGTGAGCCTGGCCAAGACCGAGGTTGCGCTTACCGCCGTCTTCCTCTGCGGCGCGCACGACCACCAGGGGGCGCGCGCCCTTCTCGCCCGGGTGCCGGGCCTGGAACATCACAGCCCGGACACCCTCGATGCCCTCCGCGAACGAATCGCCCAGCTGTATCCGCCGCCCGACCGGACGCAGGTATGGGGCAGCCTCCACCCGGACCGGCTCGCCGAGTTCTTCGTAGGGGCGCTTCTGGGCAGCGCACCCGAGCTGTCCGAACGGCTGCTGGACGGTGCCGGCGAGGCCCAGGCCACTCGCCTGCTGACTGTCTCCGCACGCGCCGCCGGCCACCCTGCCCACCGCGGCCGTCTGGACGCAGGCCTCACGCACCTGTGTGTCCGGTACGCCGACACGCTGGCCACGGCGGCCATCGACGTGGCCGTCCATGTGGAACGGCCGGACCCACTGCTGGCAGCCCTGTACCAGCTGGCCGACGCACCTGACCCGGATTCCACGCAGTTGCTCCGGCTCGCCGGACACCTGCCGCGCCCCACCCACCGGTTGGCGGGCTTCGCACTGCACCTGACACGGCGGCTGGTGGGGCTGCACCGGGACTGGGCCGCACAGGACCCGGCGCGTCTGCCCGATCTCGCCGGACAACTGCGTCTGCTGTGCTGCCGACTCGGTGACGCAGGCCTGTGGACGGAGGCGTACCAGGTGGCCCGTGAATTGCTACGACTGCTCAGGCCCCTCGCCCGCCAGGACCCGCGCACCTACGAAGTGCAGCTCGCCGCGTGCTTGCTGAACATCTCCGTGGCCCTGGGGGCGTCGGGGCGGCGCGAGGCGGCGGCATTCCCCGCTCACCAGGCTGTCCGGCTCTACCGGCGGATCGGCCAGTGGGACGATGGAGCGTCCCTGCCCGAACTGGCGCACGCCCTGAACGCCGTCTCCAATACCGAAGGGGAACTCGGACGGCTGCCGGCGTCCCTGGCCGCGAGCCAGGAGGCCATCGCGGTACGCCGGCACCTCGTCGACCAGCACGGCGACGCCTTCCGGCCCGATCTGGCGGCCGCGCTGAACAATCAGGCGATCCGTCTGCAGCAGACCGGCCGCGTGCACGAGGCGCTCTGTGAGGCCCGCAAGGCCGCGAAGCTGTACCGCGCCCTGGCACAGCAACACCCGGACGCCCACCGGGCCGGTTTGGCCATGAGCCTGGGCACACTGTCCTCGTGTCTGCGTGGCGCCGGTCGGCACACAGAGGCACTGCGGTGCGCCGAGGAGTCCGCGGACATCCGGCGCGAGCTGGCGCGCGAGAGCCCCGCCGCCTCCCTGGCCGCCCTGGCCCGCAGCCTGAACGCCCTCGCGATCGACCTCGAGGAGATGGGACACCAGGACAGGGCCCTGGCGACGGCCGAGGACGCCGTAGGCCTCTACCGGAACCTCGCCCACCGCGATCTGACAGCCTACGCTGAGCCGTTGGCCATGAGTCTGAACACCCTGGCATGCCAGTTGGAGAAGGCGGGCCGGATCCCGCAGGCCCTGGCAGCCGCTCAGGAGTCCGTGGACCTGTACCGGCCCATCGCGGCGAAGTACCCAAGTGCGCACCGGGCCGACCTCGCCATGGCGCTGAACACGCTCGCCGACGAGCTGGCGCAGGCGGACCGCGGCCACGAGGCACTCGAGGCCGCCCGGGAGGCCGTGAGCCTCTACCGAACCCTGGCCGACCAACACCCGCGGCCCCATCTCGTCGCATTGAGCACGGCGTTGAACACGTACGGTCTGCATCTCAAGGCTCTCGACCACCTTGCCGAGGCCCTGGATGCGTTCGACGAAGCAATCGGGATCAGCCGCCGCGCAACGCCCGCACCCCCGGCCGACGCCGCTCTTGGAACACTCGCCACAGCGCTGGCGAACAAGGCGGTGTGCCTGTCCGACCTGCACCGGCCAAAAGATGCACTGCACACCGTCGAGGAGTCGGTGACCGTCTACCGGGAGCTGATGCGCAAAGAACCGGAAGCCTGCGCCCCGCGGCTCGTCACGGCCCTGTCCATCCGTCACCTGCTCCTCGTCGTCCTGGGACGTACCGACGAGGTGCCGGACGCGGTACAGGAGACGCTACGGGTCCGGACAACCCTGGTGCGGCGGGATCCCACGGCCCACCTGACGCGCTACTGCGAAGAACTGACCCTGCTCGGTGTCACTTTCACACGTCTGGGACGTTACGGCGAGGCAGCGGGGCCACTGGGCAGGGCGGCGGCCGTCCACCGGGAGCTGGCGGCCGAGGACACGCGGTACCGGCCGGTGCTGGCCCAGGCCCTGCTGACTCTGACGTACGTGCTGACGCAGGCGGGCCGCCACGGCGAGGCGTTGCCGGTCGCCGAAGAGGCGGTCAAGGTCTGGGGCCACACCCCTCCCGCAGATGCGGCCCACCGGTCCCTGCTCGTCGGTGCCCTGTGCGCGCTCGGCACCCAGCAACACATCCACGGGCAGCCCGAGGCCGAGGACATACTGCGCTCGGCCGCCGACATGGCCGCAGACCTGCCCGACGACACGCTGGGCCTGGTGCGCCAGCGGCTGCAGAGCGCGGCGATGACCGTCCTCGGCATGCACCTGGCAGAGACCAACCGGCCGGAGCCGGGCCTGCGTCTCCTCGCACGTGCCGCAGACGTGCCCCTGGGTACCGGTGTGGAGGCACAGTGCGCTCGAGCGGGCCTGCTGGTCGTCTATGGCCACCACCTCGCCACCGGCGCCGCCGATCATGAGGCGGCCCTCGCGGTGACCCGAGACGCCGTGCGCGTCCAAGAGGACCTCACCGCGCAGGACCCGACGGTCCACGAGCGCGAGCTGGCCCGGGCACTGGCCCACCTCGGCCTGCGTCTGACCGAGACCGGCCGGCACGAGGGGGCCGCACAAGCCACCGGCCGGGCGGTCGCCCTGAGCCGTCGGCTGGTGGCCACGGACCCCACCGCACACCGACTGGACCTCGCTGTCTCGCTGTACGCGCAGGCCCGAGCCGACTGGCAGGCCGGGAATGCGGAGGCGCGAGCCCGGGAGCACATCACCGAAGCCCTCACCATCCTGCGCGCCTTGGCCGAGCAGACCCCCGGGCTGGTCACCGCTTACCTCAAGGACGCGGAGCAGACGTACGACAGAATGCACCGACCCGGCCGTCGCCGCATGCCACGGCGCGACCGGTCGCAGCCACCTGACGTGCAGCATTCCCGGCTCACGAGATAGACCGGCTCCCCGGTCGGCGAACGTCACTCCTTCGCGGGCGATTGCCTCGACCTGTTCGAGCGTGAGGGCTGGCATGGATACGACCGGACGCAGGGCGATCGCCGCCCGTCCTGGCTGCTTGCGGCCGGCAGCCAAAGACAGCGTCGCCCCCGACGTACGTCGACGCCTCGAACCACTCCATGCCCTGACATCGGGGCGCCGTCCAGGGGCGACCTGGTCGAGCACGACGTCGTGCACGGCCACGTGAGCTGTGCGGGTCGCTGAGAGCCGGCGGAGCGGCGTCGACGCGGCCGGTCCGGCGGAAAACGACCGCGCTGGGACACCGAAAGGCGTGCCCCGGGTAGACGGTGATCGTGAACAGAGAACCCGACTTCCAGCACGGCGCCTCCGCCATCGCGTCCGCAGCCGAGACCGGGACGCCCGGCGACCCCATGCCCGGCGGGCGGCCGGGGGACGTCGAGCGGGCCAGCGCACTCGGCGCGGGGCTTACCGAGCGCGGGGTGCACGGCGTCGTCCTGGCGTACGTCGACACCGCCGGCATCAGCCGGGTGAAGACCGTCCCGGTCGCCCGGCTCGCCTCCGCGGTGGCGTGGGGCGTCGGCATGTCCCCCGTCTTCGACACCTTCCTGGCGGACGACTCGACCGTGACGACAGACGTCCTGGGCTCGCCGGACGGCGACCTACGCCTCTATCCCGACCTCGACCGCCTCGTCGCGCTGGCCGGACAGCCGGGCTGGGCGTGGGCACCGGTGGACCGGATCACCCAGGACGGCGAACCCCATCCCGCTTGCAGCCGCACCGCCCTCCGACGAATCGTCACCGAAGCCGCCGAACGGTACGGCATCGACTTCAGGGCCGCCGTCGAGATCGAGTGGGCCTTCGGCCACGCCACGGCCGACAACGACTTCACCCCCGCCTGCTCGGGTCCCGCGTACGGCGCCATCCGTCAGGTCGAGCTCGGAGACTGCACCGCCGGCCTGATGGCCGCGCTCGCGGCTCAGGGCGTGGACGTGGATCAGATCCACCCCGAGTACGCATCCGGCCAGTTCGAGGTGTCGGTGGGCGCGCTCGACCCGGTGGCCGCCGCAGACCGCAGCGTCCTGGTGCGGCAGACGATCAGGGCGGTGGCGCAGCGGCACGGCCTGCGTGTGTCGTTCTCGCCGGCCGTCGTCGCCGAGGAGGTCGGCAACGGCGGCCACGTACATCTCTCCGCCTGGCGCGACGGTGTCAACCTGCATGCCGGGGGCGACCGGCGGTACGGCATGACCGCCGAGGCGGAAGCGTTCGCCGCGGGTGTGCTCGCGCACCTGCCCGCTCTCACAGCGGTCACCGCGCCGAGCCCGGCCAGCCATCTGCGGCTCAGGCCTTCCCAATGGGCCGGCGCCTTCACCGCCTGGGGGCACGAGACCCGTGAGTGCGCGCTGCGCGTCATCACTGGCACGGTGGGGGCACGGGACCGCACGGCGAACCTGGAGGTGAAGCCGGTCGACCTGGCCGCCAACCCGTACCTCGCTCTGGGCTGCCTCATCGCCGCCGGCCTGGACGGCGTCGAATCGGCCGCCGTCCTGCCGGAGGAGACCACCGGCGATCCCGCCCGTCTGCCGGAGGCCGAGGCGGCCGCACGTGGCATCCACCGCCTGCCGACGTCGGTGGAGGATGCCGTCGCGGAATTCCGCAAGGACACCCTGCTGCGTGCCGCCCTGGGCGGGGTCCTCGCCGACGCCGTCATCGCGGTACGCCTCGGGGAGGCCGCGGCGGTCGCCGGGAGGGACGACGGCGAGATCGCGGCGGCCTACCGGTGGCGGTACTGATGCAGGGAGCGTCCGGCACCGGAGCGCTCTTCGACACCCTGTCGGATCTGGCACTCGTCGACCACCACTGCCACGGCGTCGCCACCGCCGATCTGAGCCCCGAGCACTTCGAGTCCCTCATCACCGAAGGCGACGCCTGGCCCGGAAGCGGGATCACGCCCTTCGACAGCCCCGTCGGCGTGGCGATCCGCCGGCACTGCGCCCCTCTCCTCGATCTGCCCCGGCACGCACCCGCCACGGACTACACGTCCCGCAGGGCGGAGCTGGGATGGCGAGAGGTCAACCGCAGGTTCCTCACACGCGCGGGCACCGACGTGTTCTGCGTCGACACCGGGTACGCCCCGGAAGGCCTGACCACCCCCGCGGAGCTCGCCGCGACGGCCGGCGGAACGGCGACCGGGCTGCACGTCGTCCGGCTGGAAGACGTCGCCGAGTCCGTGGCGGCCGGGGGCGTGGAACCGGACGAATATGCTGCGGCGTTCACCGCCGCGCTGGGGGAGACCGTCGACCGGACGAACGCCGTCGCTGTGAAATCGGTGGCCGCCTACCGCACCGGCTTCGACCTCGACCCGCGCCGCCCGGACGGCGAAGACGTCACCCGCGCCGCGCAACGGTGGCTGACCGGCACCGGCACACGGCTCGATGACCCCGTGCTGATGCGTCACCTGCTATGGTCAGCCGTCGTCTTGGGCCTTCCGCTGCAGCTGCACACGGGCTTCGGGGACAGCGACATCCGGCTGCACAAGGCGGACCCCACCCATCTCACCGACTGGCTCCACCTGACCGCCGGCACCGTCCCCGTGCTGCTTCTGCACTGCTGGCCCTACCAGCGCCAAGCCGCCTTTCTCGCCACGGTGTTCGAGCAGGTGCACCTCGACGTCGGCCTGACCCTGCACTACGTCGGGCCGTCCCGCGCGCGGGCCATCCTTGAAGAGGCCTTGGAGATCACCCCGTTCCGCAAGCTGCTGTACAGCTCCGACGCCTACGGGGCGGCCGAGTTCTACCACCTTGGCTCGATGGCCTTCCGGCATGGCCTGGCCTCGCTGCTCCAGGACCGCGTGAACCAGGACGAGCTCTGCCTGTCGGACGCGCTCCGCATCGCCACGTGGACCGGGCGAGACAACGCCCGCCGGGTCTACCGGCTCTCCGAGCCGGGCTGATCTGCGCGGCCCGGCCCGTGATCGCCGTCGGTTTCCCTGCGAGGGGATCGGCACCTGCTCGCTGCCCGTGGCCACCAGGGGCGAATGCTCGACGATCGGGTCGCGCACCAGGCTGCCGAAGGGGCCACGACCACTGTCGCGCTGGCAAGCCCGCGATGGCGAGGCCGTCCGGCTGGACGCCTCTGCGATGTTCTCCGGTCGGAGCGCGGCCGATCGGAGCTCACGGCCGACCGGTCGCGGGGATGAGTGGACCGAGATCGCGCGCAGTGGTGGAGCGGAAGGGGGCGGACACGGTGGAATCGGCTGCCAAGTCGCAACCAGCGCCGTGACCGGCAGCGGCTCGCCACCGTGGAGGAGCTTCTCAGCGGACACCTTCTCTTGGTCGAAAACCCATCAACCAGGGGCTTCACCCGTCCGTCAGGCCAACTGCACGGCAGGTTGGTAAGGGCTCACTGTCTCTCACGTGTGACGCGCTGCCGCCATAACCCACCATCGTCTGGTCAACAGCCGCGGCGACCTCCGGCTGTTGAGAAAGGCCTCCTTCCTACTCGTGAACGGCCACGAGCTCGTCAGGCCAGCAGTTCTAGGACGGCTTCCTCGACGGCGCCTTGCGTGGCCGGCAGCCCGGGTCGGGAGCTGGCGCCCAGGTCGGCGGCCTTGATCACGGCCTTGCCGTCCGGGTTGAGGGAGCGGTACTCGATGACGTCATCGGCCGCGCCGGTGATCAGGTCTTTCCCGTAGGACTCGCAGACGTCAGGGTGTGCCCACCGAACACCGTTGGTGTGGAGACGTTCGGTCCCGTCCGGGGCCTGTTCGTTGCACGGCCACTGGATGCCGCTCCCGCCGCGGAGCCTTTCGTAGGTCAGGCCGGTGTAGTCGCAGGGCCGTCCGTGTAGAAGCCGATGGAACCAGGGCCACACTCCTCCAGCAGAGTCTGGGAGCGGGCCACCGCGCGATCCCTCGCGGTGTCCCAGTCACACTCGACGAAACGCCCGCCCTCACGGACGAGAGGCCGGGTCAGACGGTCCGGCGAGGCATTGGCCTCCCACGCGAACAACTCCTTCGGCCCAAGCCGACCGCGATTCACACGGTCCTGCGCCCGGCCCCGCACACCCACCATGCGTCCGTCGATGGTGGCGATGTCCATCGCGTCCCCGTCGGAATGCAGGATCGAGGCTGTCTGCACCCATCGCTCGGTCACGGTGCGCATGTGGTGGTTACTGAGCGTTGTCCTGCCCAATCGCACGGGGACGTCGGCGAGCCAGAGTCGGAGAGAAGGTCCTCAAGGGCCTTCCACGACTCGGAGAGCTGCCCGATTGTGATCGTTCTCGGTTCGTTGGGCACGTCGTAGAGTTCATCGCCCGGCACGGACCAGAAGTGGTCGTGTTCGAGCGTCCCTGCACTGTCGGCTGACGCTTCGATGTGTGGAAGGGCGAGGTCAAAGGCACGCCGAAGCTGATCAAGCGGGATCTGCAGAGGTTCGCTGTCCATGCGCTTGTTTTGTCGGTCAGAGGGCGTAGGACCGAGGTGAGGAGTTCGGCACTGCCCAGGACCCGGCCAGGAGCGGGAGCGGCCACCGCGTGATCATCGGGGGTTGTGTGGACTCCTGACGATCGTGCGGTGGCCGCGGCCGTAGCGTCGACCCTGCCCGATGGCGGGCGTTGTTCGACCAGGCCGTGGCCCGGATCGCGGGCCGGTTCGGCCGGGTGGAACCGCGGGCAACCGCGCGCGTACCTGCTCGAGCGTCGCCACACCGGGCTCCCGCCCTCATCGAAGCTCCATGTGATCACCTTGTGGCGCTGGAGGACGTGCTGAAACGGGGCTCACCGAGAGGTGGGAGGCACTCTTGGGGAGGAGCCGGAGGCCTGGCCCGACCACATGGCGGCCTCTGCGATCTGCGCCTGGGTCAGACCTGACTCCATGGCCAGCCCATACAGGCTGAGACCGTGGGAGTGATTGGCGAGGACTCGTTCGATCTTCCCAGCCCAGAGCTCGGCCTCGGAGTACGGCCGCTCGCTGCTCCGCTTGATCAGGTCTGTGAGGTGCTCGGGTGAGCACGCCACAAGGAGTCGCTCACCGTCGAGGCTGGGATCTTCCGGATGGATGAAGGATGAGTCCCGTGCACGCGTGCAAAGCCCCTGGTCTCCCAGGACGGGCTCACCGCACAGGTGGCATCGCCCCGCTGGTTTCTCCTCAGGCTGGCTGGTGTCCACACAAGCTTGTTTACACCAGGTCAGGCCGGTCGGCCTGCGCGCTGATCTCTGTGCAGCGGCCCAGTGCTCGACGGACACTGTGAGTGAAGGCCGCCACGGACGTTTCCGCGCCGCCACGCGAGGCAGCGGACCGGTAGACCGCCCCGGTAAGTGTGACGCTGGCGGGTGGGTATCCAAGCTGGTCCATGTCTTCAGCGATGAACACCCCCCTTCAGTAGCAGACGGCACACCGAAGTCGCCTCACGATAAGGATCTGTCGTCCATACGGCCCAATTCACGTTGGGCCCCGCCGGCCGCCGGTCGAGGGCTCGATCGGGTGGAGCGGCTCGCGCGTCGGTCGCACGCGCTCTGGACGCTACTGGGCACACGGTCGCGGTCGCCTCGTCCCTCACCGCTGGCCGCGGCTGGCGCCGCGCTCGCGGAAGCTCCGGGAGCTTCACGGACGTTCCGCGGTGGGGTGATCGCCTACCAGACCGAGGTAAAGGCTGCCGTGCTCGGTGTCGACCGCTCCTTGTTGAACACCGAAAGGACCGTCCACCCCGATGTGGCGGTGCAGACAACCGAGGGTGTCCGGCGGCTCATGGGCCTCGTACGGCCTGGCCACCACCGGAGTCGCCGGCCCGGACACCCAGGACGGGGATCGGATCGGAACCCTGTTCGTTGCCCTCGGCGGGTCGCACGGGGACGGTCGTGGCCGAGCCGACGCAGGCAGGAGACCATGGACCGTGAGGCGATCCAGCGGACGGCGGTCGTCGCGGCACTGGAACTGCTCCGCGAGCACCTTCGCCCGCCGCAGGAGGAGCGGTGGAGACCAGCCAGCGTGTCCCGTCACAGCTCGGGTAGCCGATCTCTGCCGGGAGAAAACCTCTGCGGAAGGCGGTTGACATGACCGGCAACGCATCGCACGGCACGAAGGGATCCGGCGGACTCCGGGTCGTCGTCATCGGCGCGACCTGGCAACGTAGGGACGAAAGTCGTCCAGGCCCTGGCCGAAGGCCCCCGTGTGGCGTCGGCCCTCGGCATCGCCCGCCGGGTGCCGGGCTGGCAGCCCGGGGCGGGGTCGTCCTTTCCCCACGACGGCTCACGCCTGTCGCCGCACGAGCTCAAGCCACATAGCAGTCGGCCCGGATCCGAGGAACGGCGTACGCACGACCAGGACAACGGCGCCTTCGGCAGCGGATCGCTCGGCGGCTGAGCGGAGGAACCATGCGTGCACTGACATGGCACGGAAAGCGTGACGTCCGGGTCGAGACCGTGCCCGACCCGATCCTGAAGGAACCTTCGGATGTGATCGTCCGGATCACGTCCACCGGGATCTGCGGCTCCGACCTACACCTCTACGAAGTGATGGGCCCGTACCTCGATCCGGGCGACATCCTCGGCCACGAGCCGATGGGCATCGTCGAAGAGGTGGGCGCCGAGGTGACCGCACTCACCGTCGGCGACCGGGTCGTTGTTCCGTTCAACATCTCCTGCGGCCGGTGCTTCATGTGTGACCGGGGGCTGCAGTCGCAGTGCGAGACGACGCAGGTCAAGGAGCGGGGCATGGGAGCCTCGTTGTTCGGCTACACCAAGCTCTACGGCCAGGTACCCGGCGGTCAGGCCGAGTTCCTGCGGGTCCCGTTCGCCGACACCTTGCCCGTCAAGGTCCCCCACGGCCCGCCCGACGAACGTTACGTCTTCCTCTCGGACGTGCTCCCCACCGCATGGCAAGCGGTCGAGTATGCAGCCCTTCCCCCGGAGGGCACCCTCACCGTCCTCGGACTCGGTCCGATCGGCGAGATGGCTGCGCGTATCGCCCTGCACCGCGGTGCCCGCACGGTCATCGGTGTGGACCTCGTGGCCGAACGACTCGGACGGGCGAACTCACGCGGAGTGACCACGCTCGACCTGCGCAGCCACGGCAAGGACCTGGCGGAGACGGTCCGGGGGCTGACGGACGGGCGTGGCACTGACGGCGTGATCGACGCGGTCGGAATGGAGGCCCACGGGGCCCCGGTGGCCAAGGCTGCCCACTGGGCGATAGGACTACTGCCCGACCCGGTAGCCCAACGCCTCATGGAACATGCAGGTCTCGACCGGCTCAGCGCCCTCTACACGGCCATCGAACTCGTGCGCCGGGGCGGCACGGTGTCAGTCGTCGGTGTGTACGGAGGCACCGCCGACCCCCTGCCGCTGATGACCCTGTTCGACAAACAGATCCAACTGCGGATGGGCCAGGCCAACGTCAGGCACTGGGTCGACGACATCCTTCCCCTCCTCAACGACCAGGACCCCCTCGGAGTCGAGACCTTCGCCACCCACAAACTTCCCCTGGAGCAGGGCCCTCAGGCCTACAAAACTTTCCAGGCCAAGGAAGACGGCATGATCAAAACGCTGTTGAAGCCCTGATGGCGCGCGAAACGACGCAGCAGGAGCGGCCGAGGAAGCCACCCATGGGCCCGGGCCATCAGGGCGCCGTGCTCGTGAAGGAAAGGAGTCGTCATGGTCCGTACGGCTGATGACGTAGCGGAACAGGCGTACGACGCCACACCGTTCCTGCCCGACCGACGGGCGGGGCTTCCGGGCCTGCGGAAGGCCGCGGCCGCATGCCGGGGCTGCCCCCTCCACGAGGATGCCACCCAGACCGTGTTCGGGGAGGGAAACCGCTCCGCGCGCGTCCTGATCGTCGGGGAGCAACCGGGCGACCAGGAGGACCGCCAGGGCCGCCCGTTCGTCGGTCCGGCCGGCAAGGTCCTGGCGCGTGCGCTGCAGGACGCGGGGATCGACCCGCGACAGACCTACGTCACCAACGCGGTCAAGCACTTCAAGTTCACGACCCTCCAAGGCCGCAAGCGCCGCATCCACAAGGCACCGACCCTGAGAGAGATGACAGCATGCAGGCCATGGCTCATGGCCGAGCTGAAGGTAGTCGCCCCGGAGGTGGTGGTGGTGCTCGGGTCGACGGCGGGCAAGGCGCTCCTGGGGCCGTCCTTTCGGGTAGGCGAACAGCGAGGCGCCCTACTGCCCTGGCCATCACGCCACGATCACGATGGTTCTGAAGCGTTCGCCGGGGGATTGGTGGCGACGATTCACCCATCCGCCGTTCTTCGCGCCGACGACCGCGACTCCGCCTACCAGGGCCTCGTAGCGGACCTACGCGTGGTCGTCGAGGTTCTGGAGCACTCCCCCGATGAGCCCGGCGGCCAGGGACGGCCTCCCACGAAATCCGAGACGTGACCGCCGCCGGACCGGCCCCGGTCCGCCGCATCGCCTCGGCCAGACGTCGGGACGCCGGCGACGACCTCGCCCCCTCGACTCGCCGTGCGCAGGCTGCAGGCGGACATCCGGTGGAGACCTCGTCGTGCTGATGGCAAGGTGAGGCTCATGCCGTGCCCGTCGTCGAGCAACTCCTCCATGAACTGCACGCATCGCTCACACTGCGCAAGCGCCCGGAGGATGTGGCCCGGCTCATCCAGGATCTCTACTCCGCGCAGGGAACCGACCTGGATGTCGCGACCGAGTCGGCGCTCGCCAAGGCCTCCGAGCACTCACTGCACAACCTCTGGCACGGCTATACCTCCATGCTGGAGGAGTTCGCCCGTCCGGTCGGTGCACAACGCCAGCTCGCCCGAGCGGCATGCCTGTTCCCGAGCGTGCCTGACCTACCGGGCAGCGCCGGGGACGACCCCGCCCGCATCGAGGCGGTGATCCGGCGAGCGGGTGAGGAGATCGGCCGCTCGTACGGGCAGAACGACTTCGGCATGGACCGCCTCAACCGCGCCGAGCGCACCTCGGCGGGCCTCGGCGAGATCTCCAAACGCCAGTACAACAAGCGCTTCCGACTGCTCCGCCGGATGGAAACCAAGCGGGCCCGGATCATCCACGAGCAGCGACGCCGCGAAGTGACCATGACCGGCAAGGGCGCGTTCGCCCACGTCCTGCCGTACGACCTGTTCACCACGGACCCGGACACGGCGGCCTTCAGCGCCTACGTCACGCGCGCGGCTACATGCGCAGTGTCTTCACCAACGGTCGCCAGCGTCACGTCTACGACGAGGTCGCCGCGGCCCTGTTCCAGCGTCTGCGGATCCAGCCCGAGCGGACTTGCTGGTAACACGTGCACCCGACGGCCGAGGTGCTGGCCCGTGGTCAGACCAGGACCTCACACAGCTGCTGGTGCGATGGAACCGTTTCCTGCGCCGGGTCGCCGAACTGCTGGAGGATGCTTGGAACCGGCATCCGCTGGACCGCGACACGATGATCGTGCGCCGTGGCAACGACTCGTCCATGTGGAATCAGGCCGCACAAGCATGGAACACGGCCCGCGCCCACTGGTTCGCGCTGCCCTGCGGGCAGGTTTCACCCGCGATGAGCGCAGGAACGGCGAGGACGGGACACGACTCGTCTGGTACACCCGGAGGCTGCACATCGATACTCCTCGACCGCCGTGTCGCCATCCAGGCTGGCGGTGTTCGGCAAGCGGCACGACCGACTTCGGCCCGAACAGCGTGCCGAAGGAGGGCTGCCCGGGGCGCGCGGGAAGCGTAGGTGGCTCGCTCGGCGGGCTCCGTCCCCCTTCCTGGTCCACTCTTCATCACATAATCACCTCACTCCTCTTGGCATTTCAGCCAAGGACCTGAAAGCTGTGGCGGACATGCCAATGGATCGGGTACCCCACACCGCGGTCTCCAGGAGGACTTGGTGCAGCAGCGCTCCAGAATTCGCAGGGCTTCGCTCACCCTCGCCGGCGCGTTCGCGCTGGTGCTCACCGTTCCGAACACTGCTTTCGCCGCGCCGCCGCCCGCCCTGCCGGCCAACGCGGACGCGCTCGATCAGACGTTCCAGCCGGCCTTCGACTACGACACCGACGGCTGCTACTCGACGCCGGCCATCGGTCCCGACGGCACCATCAACCCCGGCCTGAGGCCCACCGGAGCGCTCAACGGCAACTGCCGGGACGCATCGGACCTCGTCAACACCAACGGCTACTCACGAGCCAAGTGCAACAACGGCTGGTGCGCCATCATCTACGGGCTCTACTTCGAGAAGGACCAGGCGATTCCCGGCATCAGCCTCGGCGGACACCGCCACGACTGGGAGCACGTCGTGGTCTGGGTGCAGGACAACCAGGCGAGGTACGTCGCCACCTCCGCCCACGGGGACTTCGACATCTACCCGCGGGACCGGATCCGCTGGGACGGCACGCATCCGAAGGTCGTATACCACAAGGACGGTGTGAGCACCCACTGCTTCCGCCCCGCCAACTCCAACGACGAACCACCGGAGAACCACCAGCGCACCTGGCAGTTCCCCAAGCTCGTCGGCTGGAACGGCTACCCGGCGGGCCTGCGCGACAAGCTCTCCCAGGCCGACTTCGGCAGCGCTCACTTCGGGCTCAAGGACGGCAGTTTCGCGAGTCACCTTGCCAAGGCCAAGCCGGCCGGCATCCCGTTCGACCCCCATGCGTGACCGTTACTCGAGAGTCTGTACGTGATCGCCTCTTCCTCGGCCCGGGGGTCGGCGGGGGCGAACGCCACGCCACCGCCGCGGCCCGGGCCTGGAAGACGGCGCTCGACGGTCGTCGTCGACCAGTCGGCTCACCTGGCGTCCGGTTGCTCAGTGCTCGTGTGGCACTGAACCCTGAGCAGCTCGCCATCCCGGTCGAGCATCGCGTGCACGACGGAGTCCCGCCACTTGCCGGCCTTGAGGACGTGCTCGCGGATACGGCCTTCTTCGGTCAGGCCCGTCGCTGTCATCGTCCTTGCAGATGCCTCGTTCAGCGGTGGACGGGCTCCCCAGATGCGATGAAGGCCGAAGTCCTCGAAGCCGAGGGCAAGAAGAAGGCGTACTGTCTCGAGCCCGTAGCCGACCCCCATGCGGCCGGGCGGAGCGCGAAGCCGAAGGTGGCCGCGCGCTGCTGCTGTGGATCGAGCGCGATCCGGCCGAAGCCGATCGCTTCGTGGGTGTCTTGCTCTACGACGGCGAGCCGGCCGTGCAGGCACTGCTGGCAGACGAGTGCGCACGGGCGCGGGCGGGCGGCCTTGGTGGCAGCGGCGGATGGAGTGGACGTGGCGGTGCCAGGGCTGCGACGGGGTGACTCTGGTGATGACGGAGCTGATGGGCCCCCAGTTGGCGGCTTTCGAGCGAGCCGGGGTACACGCGTTGCGGCGGGACGTGGGGTGCGGAACGCTGGCACCTCTGTGGATTCTCATCCGGGCCCGTCGCGTCCGGGACGTCCGCGTCGCTTGACGGTTCCCGTACGCCTGGCGTGCCAAAGCGGAGGATCAGCCCCTCACGTTCCTGAGCGAGGGTGAGCTGAGCCCGTACTGGTTCGCCGTGCACCGGCAACGTCAGTTGACCGATTGGTGTCGTATCAGCCGTGACGAGGCCAAGGCGACGGGCGTTCTCAGTGCATCAGTACCAGTCGTGCGCTCGTTCGGAGGACGGCGTGAATCCCACGGTCACAACCGCAGGCGACCAACCGCAGGCCTCGAACCCTCTGGTCCCGTTTCCTGCCCCCAAGTGGACACCGCTCGACACGGCCCTGGCGGGCGGCCAAGGGCGCGCAGCGGGCCGGCCCCATGGGGAGGCGGGCGGGGTCACCTTGTGCGGGCCGTACCCCGGCGATGGTTTCGCAGCTCTGCGCGAGGGGCTCGGTTGCGCCTCGCCCCAGCCCTCGCTGATGCGGATGGTCTTTCTCCCGGTCCAGGTCGGCGGCAGCGCGTCATGAGCACGGAGTGGCTGCCGCCGGAGCAGTTCGCCGCGACGCTGCCGAAGGCGTCTGTCTTCGGTGCCGTGTTCTTCACGGATCAGGACGATCGCCCCGTCCAACTGCGCGCCACCTACTCCAGCATCCATCCGTGGCAGTGGCCGGGCGGGGTGGCGGAGGCGGGCGAGCGGCCGTGGGAGACCGCGGTCCGCGAGTGCCGGGAGGAGACCGGGCTGGTGGTGCCGGGGCCGCCGCGGCTGCTGGCGGCGGTGTTCGGGCTGCCGGGGAAGGACTGGCCGCTGAGCACGGTCGGGTTCGTCTTCGACGGCGGCCGCCTCACGGCCGACCAGGTCGCCGGTTTCGTCCTGGACCCGGACGAGCACGACGAGGTCCGCTCCTTGACGGTGCCTGAGTGGGCGGCGCTCATGCCAGGCCGGGACCACGCGCGGCTGGAGGCCGTCATGACCGCCCGTCGTACGGGCACACCTGTGTATTTCGACAGCTGGGACTGGGAGGCGTAGGCGGGCATCGTCCAGGTGCGCGACCCCCCGCGTGGCATCGATCCTGGTTGCTGACGAACCCTCTCCTGCCGGCGACGCAGCCGCTCCCTCCCGATGGTGGCATCGGGCTGTGGCTGGAATCCTCAGTCCTGCGCTGCTCCCTTGAAGCCACTGCACTCGGTGCGTTCGTTGCCCTGAGACACCGTGTACTGGGAGGTTCACACGCGGATCGGTGGTGAACTGCCCTTGCATTGCTGGTGGTTACGCCTCCCTGACGGAACCGATCGGCGGGATGTGACGTGGTCTCCCCCGCCTCATCGCGGACAGGCGCCACTCGACGACTCCGGGCCACGGCCGGGACGCCACGGGCGGGAAGTTGACGGGGCGGCGGCCGAGGCGACGTGTGCGGGAGCCGGACGGACGCTTCACACCGGGCGACTCCCACCGAGTGGACCGCGAACGACTCCGGAGCAACGGGCACTTCGGGCCGACACCAGGGCCGCGGGAGTGGCGGCCGTACCCAGGTCCGGCGGGGGGGGAAGCGCACGTCCGCCGCCTCCCGCACTCCTTCGTGGAGGACCTGCACGACCGGAATCCCTCTCCCCCACATCTCCCGCCACGAACACGCGCATTCGGAGTTCAAGGCACCATTCGGAATGTTTAATTCTTAACGTCTCGGTGCGGGAAAAATTGTCTTGGACGAGCGGCATGTGGTTGTGTCATTATTCAAATGCCGCGGTCTCGGGGGACACCTAGGCGGTGAACGGGGGATACGACCTTCTGCATCCATGCGCGCCATCCATGCGCATTCATCACACCCATGGGCTCTCGCGTTCCGGCGTGATGCCGCGCGTCTGCGTGCCCGCAAAGAACATGTTGGGACTTCAGTGATAGCGGAAGAAGTTTACGATCTGGTATTGGACGACTTATTCATCCGGGCGGATCATCTGGTGCCCGGAAGCACCGTCTTTCTCAAACTCGAAGGCCTCAATCCGGCAGGTTCGGTCAAGCTCAAGACAGCCATCGCACTGGTCACCCAGGCGGAAGAATCAGGGCACGGGTTCCCGGGCACGCGGCTCATCGAATCGAGCTCGGGAAACCTCGGTGTGGCCCTCGCCATGGTCTGCGCGTCCAAGGGTTATCGCCTGACGTGTGTGACCGATCCCAATGCCAACGCCCAGTCGGTACGACTGATGGAGGCGCTGGGCGCGGAGGTCGTCGTGATCGACGTCCGGGACGGCAACGGAGGTTATCTGCAGTCCCGTATCGACTACATCCACGACCGGGTCCGACGTGAACCGGGTACCTACTGGCTGAACCAGTACGCGAACCCGGCCGGCCCCCGGGCGCACCGCGAGCGTACGGGCCGCTCGGTCCTCGACAAGATCGGTCACGTCGACTACGTCTTCGTCGGAGCGGGGACGACCGGAACGCTGATGGGCTGCGCGGAGTTCTTCAGGCAGCACAGCCCGGCCACCCGGATCATCGCCGTCGACTCCGTGGGATCCGTTTCCTTCGGCGGGCCGCCGGCTCGCCGTCACATTCCAGGACTGGGCACCAGCAGACGCCCGGAGATACTCGACGAGGACATGGTCGACGAAGTCGTCATCGTTCCCGAGGCGGACGCCGTGAGAATGTGCCGGATACTCGCCGAGGAACGCGGTCTGCTCCTCGGTGGATCCAGCGGCACGGTGCTTTCCGCGGTCCAGGAAAAGGCCAAGGAGATTCCCTGCGGCAGCGTCGTGGTGGCCATCTCTCCGGACTTCGGAGAGCGCTACCTGGAGACCATCTACAACGACGCCTGGGTGGCGGATCGATGGCCCGAGCTCATCGACCGAGACGTCCCGGACATATCCCAGATACCTGCCTGAGGAGAGGTGTGTTCATGTTCGATTTCGATGTGGTCGCGGGCGAGACCGTCCGCGACGTGCTCAGTGACAAACGCTCCGAAGTGCTCGACATCGTGAGCCAGGCGTACCGGAGTCACGAGGCGGGCGACAGCGTCAACCCCGACAGCTACTTCCTCCGGTTCCCCGAGAAGCCCGACTCCCGGATCATCGCGCTGCCCGCATATCTGGGCGCCGACGTCCAGCTCGCGGGCATCAAGTGGATCGCCAGCTTCCCGAGGAACACGGAGGCCGGGAATCCCCGTGCCTCGGCCGTGCTCGTCCTCAACGACTACGAGACCGGCTACCCGGTCGCATGCCTCGAGGCGGCGAACATCAGCGCCGCCCGGACCGCCGCGTCCGCCGCTCTCGCAGCGAGGACGCTGCGTCCGGCGGGCTTCGAGGGCACGCGTATCGGGATCGTCGGCGGTGGCGTCATCGCCCGCAACATCTGCGACTATCTGGAGGCCGCCGGCTGCACGCCGGATTCGTACGTCGTGCACGACCTCCACCAGGGGTCCGGCGAGGCCCTCGTCGGCCACCTGCGTACCTCCCTGGGACGCAGCGCGTCGTTCACGCCCGATCTGGGCACGGCGCTGGAGGCGGACACCGTGGTCTTCGCCACGACGGCGCTGGAGCCGTACGTCACCACACCGTTCAAGCCGGGCCAGCTCGTACTGAACATCTCGCTGCGCGACCTCGCGCCCGAGGTGCTGCTCGATGCGGACAACATCCTCGACGACGTCGAGCACTGCCTGAAGGCCAACACCTCGCCCCATTTGGCCGAGCAGGCGACCGGCTCACGCGACTTCGTGACCGGCACCCTGGCCGGAGTCCTGAACGGCGAGGTGTCCCTGTCCGCGAACCGGCCGGTGGTCTTCTCCCCGTTCGGCCTCGGGGTCCTCGACCTCGCTGTCGGAGCGTACGTCCTGGAGCAGGCCCGTGCCGCGGGGTCGGCCATCGCGATCCCCAACTTCTTCGGGGAGACGCGCCGATGGTGACGACGGAGAACACGATGACCGCCGAAGCACCGCCCGGGGACACGGGACGGCATCCCGTCGTCGCCGTCGTGGGAGCCGGGTCGCGAGGGCTGGGCATCGTGGAGCGCCTGGTCAGCCACTGTCTCGCGGCCGACTTCCCGATCACCGTGCACCTCGTGGACCCGCAGCCCCTCGGGCCCGGGTTCCACCGTGCCGACCAGCCCGATCACCTGCTGCTGAACACGGTGTGCGGGCAGGTGACCGCATTCGCGGACGAGGAGATGGTGGAAGGGCCGACGGAGGTCCGCGGACCCTCCCTGTACGAATGGTGTCGTGACCGGGATCTGCGGCTGGCCGCCGACGGATTCACCGTCCGAGCGGGGGACGGACGGGAGATCCGGCCGAATGACTTCCTGCCGCGGCGACTGCTGAGCGAGTACCTCGCCTGGGCCGCCGAGCACATCGTCACCGCCGCCCCTCCCTGTTTCTCCTTGATACGGCACAGCACGACGGCCACTGACATCCGGCGGGGTCCCGGCAGCGGGGAGACCGTTCTCCTGGCCGACGGCACCCATGTGGAGGCGGACACGGTCTTCGTGACCGTGGGGCACCAGTCGCTGCATCTGCCTGCCGAACCGGTCGAAGCGCCCACACTGATCACCTCCCCGTATCCGCTGCCCGAGGCTCTCGACGACATCGCTCCGGGTGACGACGCCGTGGTCCTGGGCACGGGACTGACCGCCATGGACGTCATCGCCAGTCTGACCCTGGGCCGCGGCGGTCGCCACGAGCAGACGCCCGACGGTGGTCTGCGGTACCTGCCCAGCGGCCGGGAGCCACGGATCGTGCTGGCGAGCCGCTCGGGGTTGCCCTCGCGTAGCCGTCCGAGGCTCAATCCCGGCCGGGTCCGCCCCGCGCCCCTCGTGCTGACACCGGACCGGCTCCGGGCGCTGCGCCGGGGACGTGAGGGCGGCCGCCTCCACTTCGCCGAAGACGTACTGCCGTTGGTCGAGGCGGAGATGGAACTCGCCTACCACCGCGCCGTCCTGGCCCGGAAGACCGGCGATGCCAAGGGCGCGGGCGCGGAGTTCGCCCGCCGGGTGCACGCCATGGGCTGGGACCGCACACTGGCCTCCGCACGCGAGGATCACGGGCCCTACCCCCTGGACGGAGTGCTGTCCGAGCAGCTCGTCGACCGGCAGTGGCGTGACCAGGCGGAGTACACCGCGTGGTTCACCGCCAGGGTCGAGGAGGACCTGGTGCAGGCACACGAGGGGCTCGGCGCCAGCCCGGTCAAGGAAGCCCTGGAGGTGCTGCGCGACCACCGCGACGCCCTGCGGGCCGTGATCGACGACCCCGGTGTCGACGATGCCTCGCTGGACCACTTCTTCGGGGAGTTCGGCTCCACAGTCAACCGCCTCGTGATCGGTCCGCAGCTGGACAGGTCGATGGAACTGCTGTCGTTGCTGGACGCCGGAGTGCTCCGGCTGGGCCCCGGACCGCGTCCCAAGGTCATCGCCCCGCCCGGGCAGGGCCGCTGGCGCCTGGAATCCACGTGCCTGGCGCAGCCCGTCACCGTCGAGGCCGACTGCGTGGTGCACGCGTACGTCACCGAACCCGGTGCGGACCGGCTCCCCGCCTCCCTGCTCGGCCGGCTCGTCGCGGCCGGCCGCGCCTCCACGTTCTCCGCCCTGGGCAGGCGGGCCGCCGGGCTCCGGGTCACCCGCGAAGGACAGGGAATCGGGCCCGCCGGCGACATCCAGTCCACGCTGTTCTTCCTCGGCCCGCACACCGAAGGATCCAGTTACTACAACCACTACGTCCCGTCGCCCGGCGCACCGTCCCGCGCGCTGCAGGACGCCGAACTCGCCCTCCGTACCGCCCTGCCGGCCCTGACCTCGAGGACATCATGAGCAACCGCAAGACCTACACCCCCTGGACCCGGGAATACCGTGCCGAGACGCGGGCCGCGCAGGGCGACGGCTGGCGCTGCCCCACCACGGGAGCGGTGCCGCCGCCCGTCAGCCTTGGTGCGACGTACGCCCGCGACGACCAGTACCGCACCCCGGCCGGTCTCGCCTATCTCCGCGACCAGGGCACCCCCGGCTACGAGCAGGTCGAGGACGTCGTCGCCGGGCTGGAGGGCGGTTCCGAGGCGCTGGTCTTCTCCTCCGGCATGGCGGCCGCCACCGCGGTCTTCCAGGTCCTGCCCGTCGGTTCGCGCGTGGTGGTACCGCGAACGATGTACTTCGGGCTCACCAAGTGGCTGCTCGAGTTCGGGGCGCAGCGCGGTCTGGACGTCGTACCCGTCCCCATGGACGATCTGGACGCCGTGGCCGAGGCGGTGAACGCGGCCCCCACCACACTGCTCTGGGCGGAGTCGCCGGCCAACCCGACGTGGCTGGTGACCGACCTGGCGGCCTGTGCGGACATCGCGCACCGGGCCGGCGCCCTCTTCGGCGTGGACAACACGGTGCCCACCCCGGTCCACACGCGGCCGTTCGACCTCGGCGCCGATCTGATCATGCATTCCGGCACGAAGTACCTCAACGGGCACAACGACGTGGTCGCCGGACTCCTCGTGGCCGCGCCGGAGCGCACCGACGAGCGCCAGGCGATCTGGGAACGGCTGCGGCTGCACCGTCGCCTGACCGGTCCCATCCTCGGCCCCTGGGAGGCGTATCTGCTGCTGCGCGGCATCCGGACGCTGTACCCGCGCATGCGTCAGATCTCGGCCACCGCCATGTCGCTCGCCGAGCACTTCTCCGACCATCCGCTGGTGAGCCGGGTGGCGTATCCGGGCCTGCCGACGGACCCGGGACACAAGGTCGCCTCCCGGCAGATGACCGGCGGATACAGCGGAATGCTCTCGCTGCACATCGCCGGGGACTGGCAGCGCTCGCTGCGCGCGGCCGAGTACTGCGAACTGTTCATTCGCGCCACTTCTCTGGGCGGGGTGGAAAGCCTCGTCGAACACCGGTACACATTCGAGGGACCGGACAGCACTTCACCCAAGGACATGCTCCGGCTGTCCATCGGACTCGAGGACACGGCCGACCTCGTCGCCGATCTGGAGCAGGCACTGGAACGGGCCGCGAAGGACGTAGCGTGAGTTCTGACACCAGCAACACAGCGGACCGCGGTACAGCCGCCGCGCCCGCCGCCGACCCGCCGGCCGGAGTGGACCAAGCGCCCGGCCGGCGGGGGCTGTTGCATGACGCGTCGCTGTCGGCGGTCCTCGCGGGCTTCGTTGCCGTCGTGGTGTCGTACTCGGGCCCGCTGGTCATCGTGCTCGCCGCCGCCTCGGCCGGTCACCTCGACCAGGCCCAGACCGGCTCCTGGGTGTGGGCGATATCGATCGGCAGCGGCCTGACCTGCATCGGGCTCAGTCTGCGCACGAGGATGCCGGTCATCACGGCCTGGTCGACGCCCGGTGCCGCACTGCTGGTCACCAGCCTGGGGGCCTACTCGTACGCGGAGGCCATCGGGGCGTTCATCGTCACCGGTGTGGTGATCACCCTGGTCGGCCTGACCGGCGTGTTCGGACGGCTGATGCGGCAGATTCCCACCGCGGTGGTCTCCGCCATGCTCGCCGGTATCCTCTTCTCCTTCGGCACCGGCGTGTTCGCGTCGCTGAAGACCGCGCCGTGGATCGCCGGGGCGGTACTGCTGGCCTATCTGCTGGCCAAGCGGTGGCTGCCCCGGTATGCGGTGCTCCTCGCGCTGGTGGCGGGTGTGGTGTGCAGCGCGGCCACCTCGCGCCTGGACATCCGGCTCAACAGCATCGAGCTCGCCCGCCCGGTCCTCACCACGCCCGAGTTCTCGCTCGCCTCGCTCATCGGCATCGCGGTGCCCATGATCCTGGCGACCCTGGCCTCGCAGAATGCCCCGGGCATGGCGGTGCTCACCGCCTCCGGTTACCAGCCGAAGGACCGGCTGCTGATCGGCTCGACCGGCCTGGTGTCCACCGTGCTGGCGCCGTTCGGCTCCCACGCGATCAACCTCGCGGCCATCACGGCCGCGATCTGCACCGGTCCGGAATCCCACCGCGACCCACGGCGCCGCTACGTCGCCGGGGTCGCGTGCGGGGCGTTCTACCTCCTGATCGGAGCCTTCGGCACCACCCTGGTGGTCTTCTTCGCGGGACTGCCGAAGGAACTGGTCGCGGCCATCGCCGGAGTCGCCCTGTTCGGCGCGCTGGCCGGGGGCCTGACCGGAGCGGTCACGAAGGAGGACGACAGGGAGGCCGCGCTGATCACCTTCCTGACGACCGCCTCGGGCGTCACCCTCCTCGGCGTCGGATCGGCTTTCTGGGGGCTGGTGTTCGGCGTCGCCGCCCACCTCGTGCTCACTCGCCGGCGTCGCAGCACGGCCACTGCCGACGGCTGACCCTCGCCCACGAAGTTCGGCCGCCTACGCACACCGACTGCCCAGGGACTTGCCGGGCAGTCGGTGTGCGGCGTCACTGGCAGTCCACCCGGTGATGCCGACCCCTGATCGGGGCCGGGCTTGCGGGGCCGCGTTTCCCCCTCCCCCGGCCGCCGAGGTACTGGGCCGGGAAGCACGGCACGGACCAGCACCACGGCGGCCCCAAGGGCAAAGGCGCCGGCGACCACGTCGCCCATGACAAGGCCGCGACTCCCAGGGGTGGTCGACGGCCGTCGTCGCCAACACACTTGTCTGGACGACGAAGTGGCGCACCCCGGGGCTCGCGCAGACGGCAGGTGGCCGGCCTCAGCCCCGACCCGCCATCGGCGGATCCATTCGTGAATGGAGACCCGCGGCAGGCACGCTTCCGCTGCCACCCGCGCAACCGGACGGCCTCACGCCGGGCCGCTCCCCCCGTCGCGGCCCGACCCTGACCGATCGGCCCTGCGCGCCGCCAGCACGATCAGCGCGCCGGAGATCATGCCTGCGAAGTACGGGGACGGTACGAGCAGGACGCCGCCGACGAAGCACCAGACCGCGAGGCCCCAGCCGACAGCGGCAGGTACGGCCACTCCGCGTCCGGCAAGATGCCGGATCAGGCAACCCAGGAGAACCAGAGGCACGGCGAAACTGCCCGGACCGGCCCAGAAGGCGACCTCGTTGCCAAGAGCCTCCACCGTCCGCTCTGCTCCCCCGTCCGTCAGCGCCAGCGGGACGGCTGCCCACAGTCCCCGGTCCACCCAGCCTGTGACGTCCTTCCAGGCGAAGAGGACCAGCAGCAGCAGGTGTCCGGCCCCGAGCACGAGCATGATGCCGCTCGCCCAGCGCAGCAGTCGTCCACCGGAGTTCATCGCCGGCCCCGCTCACCATGCCGTGCCACAGGACCGTCGCGCTCGCGCCACGCTCGCTCCCACTGGCGGGTCAGGGCGGGGTATACGACGAGGTACCGGAAGGGCGCGATGGCGGACATGTAGAGCCGCCCGAACCAACCGTTGGGCCTGACGAGGACGGTCATGCGCAGCTCGTGGTCGCCGTTCGCCCCCTCGACCCAGCCGAGGTGCATCACGGTGTGGACGGTCCTGTTCGCCAGCTCGCGTGCGGCCTCCATGGGAAGCTCGTAGACCGCCTTCAGCGGCATGTCGTCGTCGTCCGTGCCCCGGGGAACATCCCGGAGGTCCCCGGGCAGGCGGTCACGGAGCGAGGGAACCCGCGCATCGACACCCGCCGCAGGGTCGTCCCAGCCGAGGAGTCCGCCGAGCTTCCACCGAACGGCGAACAGGAACCGCACCGGCCAGGGCTGGCGCGCCATACCGCCTGCCGTGCGCAGCGCCGCCAGCATCGCGGGGAAGTCGTCGGGGCCGGCTCCGGGGGTGCGGAACGCCCAGACGTCCTCTATCTGGAAGTCGGCGGTGAATTCGTGGATGCGCCACGGATACTCCGTGCAGGTGGACTTCGCGAGTCGTGCCACGGTTTCGACCCCTCATTCTGTACGCAGCCGTATACATCATCTGTACGGTACCGTACAGACCCCGGATGCAACACTCCACGGAACAGGTGAGCAGGTGCCTCCCATCGCTCGTACCCCACGAAGTCGCTGGATCGAAGCGGGACTCGACGCCCTCGCCCGGGGCGGACCGGAGGCCGTCCGAGTGGAGGCTCTTGCCGCCGGCATCGGGGTGACGAAGGGCGGCTTCTACGGGTACTTCGACAGCCGTTCCGCGTTGCTCGACGAGATGCTCGACGAGTGGGAACGCCGCTGCAGTGACGACATCCTCGAGCAGGTCGAGTCCGAGGGTGGGGACGCCGCCGAAAGGGTCCGGCGCGCCGGCCACCTGTCCTTCTCGGACGACCTGCACCGGATCGATCTCGCGGTCCGTGAATGGGCTCGCCATGACCCGTCGGTCGCGACGCGGCTGCAGCGGGTGGACAACGCCCGTATGGATTTCCTGCGTGCGATGTTCGGGAGGTTCATCACGGACCCCGACGAAGTCGAGGCGCGGAGCACGCTCACCTTCACGCTCGCGATCGGCCGCCACTTCATCGCTGCGGACCACCCGGGACGCACCAGACGCGAAGCCATCAGCCTGGCCGGGGAATTCCTCCTGCGGCCCCAGCCGTAAGGAGCCGGAGCCCGTCGGGCCGGACAGGGCAGTCGGCTCGACCGGCGGAAAGTCCCGGCGGCCGCCACACGACGGGGAGTGACGACTCCTGGTCGTGCGGCGGCCGCCGGGGGCAGCGCGTCGCCGGTCACGGGGCCGGGATCAGGCGGCGGGGCGTCCCGCTCCCAGGGCCGCGACTGCGCGCCAGCGGTCGAACTCGGCAACGGGGTCCGCGCTGCGCGCCCACGGTGCGGCTCCGCACCAGCGTCCGATCAGCCGGAACTGCTCCAGTGCCTCCGCGTTCCGGCCTCCCTTGACCAGCGCGGACGCCAGCAGGTGCCGTATCGGGGGGAGCCTGTGATCATCGGCAGGGATCTGCTGGAGCCGCTGCTGTACCTCGCCGACCTTCGCCCGCACTTTCCGGCCCGAGTACACGGCGTTGCCCTGCTGCCTCGCCGCCTCGTCCAGCGCGTGGAGATAGATCGCGGGCAGCGGGCTCCCCGCCGGTGCGGTATCCATCGCCCGCGCGGCGAAGGTGAACATGTGGTGGTCGGAGCCGTGCCACTTGGCGCACCAGTACTGCAGGGCTTGCCAGTGGGCGTCGTAGTGGTGCGGAGCCCGCGCCACCAGTTCGTCCCACATCTCCCTGAACCGGTCGTGCGGAAGGTTGAGCCCGCGCGCCGCGGTGATCATCGTGATCCACGGCGAGGGGTCCTCCGGGGCCATCCGCGCCGCCTCCTGCGCGGCGTACATCGCCGTCGGCAGCAGCTCCTCGAACTCGGCCATCTGCTCCTGGGACGTCTTGTGGGCGTACGCGGTGCCACGGGCGTCCCAGGCCCGCACCAGCAGTGCCGCGGCGTGCACGGCGACGGCCGAGGCGTCGTTCGGCCGCTTCGCGCGCCATGCCCTGAGCCAGTGTTCGTCTTCGGCGGCGATCCCGGCGAGCAGCTGCAGCCGGTCCCAGCGTTCCTCCCAGTCCTTGCCGGCGTCGGCGAGGTAGCGGGCGGCGGGTTCCCATTCGCCTCTGCAGACGGACTCCACCACCTGGTGCGGTTCGTCGTCATGCTCCCGCGGAGGGCCGGCCCGCCGCGCGTCCAGTTCCTCACGGGGCACCAGCCCGTACGCCGCGGGATCGATACCGCGCTTGGCCCTGCGCTGCAATACGGCTTTACGAGTGACGTCGTAGATCGCCCAGGCGAGGACGAAGAAGCCGGCGGTGGTGAGGATGTTGGTGAACACGAGGGTTGATCATGCCTGGTCAGCATCACGAAAGGCATACGGATCGGCCAAGTTTGCATCGACCCGGCGCCGCGCGAGCCTCGGACAGCAGCCGGGCAAGGCCGCCGCATCACCGTGCCGGCCGTTCGGACCGCTGGTCGCGAGCGCGGGCGGCAGGCGGGGGCCGCCCACTCCGTTCTCCAGCTCAGCTCCGCTGCCATGGCCGCAGCGCTCAGCCGTTCCGTCGTCCCCACCACCGCCTGCCCGCCGGGGACACCCTCCCCCGCGGATATCCGGTGCGGGTCAGGAACGCCTCGATGACCTCCTGCACGGGCCGGTGCGGCCGCACCGTCATCAGCACGGAGAGCATCCCCGCCCTCGCCGTCCACGGCCACTGGCGGCGGAGCTCTCCGCGGTCAGCCGGTCGGAGTCGCCTGGTGGAAGTACATGCGCCAGCCCGTCTCCGTCAGCCGCCACAAGGAGCTTCGCCAGGCCCTGCGTCCGTGGTTGTCGGCGAGGTACGTCAGATGGACGATGCCGGGGGCAAGGACGACCCCGGACATCTCGCCGACCTTCACAGGGGAGTCCGGTGACACCGTTCCGGCGCTCGTGACCGAGAGGATCGACTGCGCGTCCCATCGGCGTCCAGACGCTCCGAATTCGGTGAACTCCGGGTCCAGAAGCTCCGAGACCAGGGCCGGAGAGGCACGCACCTCAGGATCGAGCAGCCGCAACTCCCCGTCGACGGCTGCTTGTACGGCGTCGGCCGCTGCTCGTGCGGTGGGCTCGCTGTCGTCGGTCATGCACGAACCCTATGGATACTTCTCGTCGATGCACAGCGAATTGAACGGCACGAGTACGGGCCGGACTGCCCGCCTTCCGGAGGCACCGCCCGGTCCTTGCGGCTCCCGCCCGCGGTGTGGCGCGGGCGGGAGCCGGGTGACTCACGCGATCTCGACGAGGAGGTCGCCGCTCTCCACCTGCTGGATCCTGTTGATCGCGAGCCTGGTGACCCGACCGGCCTTCGGGGCGGTGATCGTGGCTTCCATCTTCATGGCCTCGATGGTCGCCACCGTTGCTCCGGCCTCCAGCTCGTCGCCCTCGTCGACCGCGAGCGTCACGACGCCGGCGAACGGTGCGGCGACATGGCCGGGGTTGGACCGGTCGGCCTTCTCCGTGACCGGTACGTCGGAGGCCACCGACCTGTCCCGCACCTGGATGGGCCGCAGCTGGCCGTTCAGGGTGGACATCACGGTGCGCATGCCTCGTTCGTCGGCCTCGCCGATGGCCTGCAGCTCGATGAGGAGGCGGACGCCGGGCTCGAGGTCGACGCCGTACTCCTTCGCCGGGCGCAGGCCGTAGAAGAAGTCCTTGCTGTCCAGCACACTGGTGTCGCCGAATGCCTGGCGGTGGGTGTCGAAATCGCGCGTCGGGCCGGGGAACAGCAGCCGGTTGAGCGTGGCGCGGGGGGTCTTCTCGAGCCCCTCATGGTCCTCCGCGGCCAGCTTCTGGAGCGGCTTGGCGGCGGCGCGGCCCTGCAGCGCCTTGCTGCGGAACGGCTCGGGCCAGCCGCCGGGCGGGGTGCCGAGCTCACCGTGCAGGAAGCCGATCACGGAGTCGGGGATGTCGAACCTGTTCGGCGTGGCCTCGAACTCCTCCGGCGCCACGCCGGCACCGACCAGGTGCAGGGCGAGGTCGCCGACCACCTTGGACGACGGGGTGACCTTCACCAGACGGCCGAGGATCCGGTCCGCCGCGGCATACATCGCCTCGATCTCCTCGAAGCGGTCGCCCAGGCCCAGGGCCACCGCCTGGGTCCGCAGGTTGGACAGCTGTCCGCCGGGGATCTCGTGGTGGTAGACGCGTCCGGTGGGCGAGGCCAGGCCGGCCTCGAAGGGCGCGTAGATCCTGCGGACGCTCTCCCAGTAGGGCTCCAGGTCACCGACGGCCTGGAGGTCGAGGCCGGTGGGGCGCTCCGAGTGGTCGGTCGCGGCCACGATGGCCGACAGCGACGGCTGCGAGGTCGTGCCGGCCATGGACGCGACGGCGCCGTCCACCGCGTCGGCGCCGGCCTGGATCGCGGCGAGGTACGTGGCGAGCTGGCCGCCCGCGGTGTCGTGGGTGTGCAGGTGGACCGGCAGGTCGAACTCGCGGCGCAGTGCCGACACCAGCTTCGCCGCGGCCGGGGCACGCAGCAGCCCCGCCATGTCCTTGACGGCCAGGACGTGGGCGCCCGCATCGACGATCTGCCCGGCGAGGCGGAGGTAGTAGTCCAGCGTGTACAGCCGCTCGGAGGGGTCGGACAGGTCGGAGGTGTAGCACAGGGCGACCTCGGCGACGGCCGTACCGGTCTCCCGCACGGCGTCGATGGCGGGCCGCATCTGACCCACGTCGTTGAGGGCGTCGAAGATCCGGAAGATGTCGATGCCGGTGGCCGCCGCCTCGCGGACGAAAATATCGGTCACCTCCGTGGGGTACGGGGTGTAGCCCACGGTGTTCCGGCCGCGCAGCAGCATCTGCAGGCAGATGTTGGGAACGGCCTCCCGGAGTGCCGCCAGTCGCTCCCAGGGGTCCTCGGCGAGGAAGCGCAGGGCGACGTCGTAGGTGGCGCCGCCCCAGCATTCCAGGGAGAGCAGCTGCGGCAGGGTCCGCGCCACCGTCGGGGCGACGGCGAGCAGGTCCTTGGTGCGGATGCGGGTGGCGAGCAGCGACTGGTGGGCGTCGCGGAAGGTGGTGTCGGTGACTCCGATGGTCGGCGATGCGCGGAGCCACCGGGCGAAGCGCTCCGGGCCGAGCTCGACGAGTCGCTGACGGGAGCCCGCGGGGGGCTCGCCGGTGGTCAGTGGCGGCAGCTTGGTGGTCGGTTCGATGAGTGCGGGCCGTTCGCCGTTGGGCTTGTTCACCGTGACGTCGGCGAGGTAGGTGAGCAGCTTGGTGCCGCGGTCGGCGGAGTGGCGTGCGGTGAGGAGGTGCGGCCGCTCCTCGATGAACGACGTCGTGACCCGCCCGGACTGGAAGTCCGGGTCGTCCAGGACGGCCTGCAGGAAGGGGATGTTCGTGGCCACGCCTCGGATGCGGAACTCGGCCACGGCCCGCCGGGCCCGGCCGATCGCGGCCTGGAAGTCCCGGCCGCGGCAGGTGAGCTTGACCAGCATCGAGTCGAAGTGCGCGCTGATCTCCGTACCCGCGTGGGTGGTGCCGCCGTCCAGGCGGATGCCGGAGCCGCCGGGCGAGCGGTAGGCGCTGATCCTGCCGGTGTCCGGGCGGAAGCCGTTGGCCGGGTCCTCGGTGGTGATGCGGCACTGGAGCGCGGCGCCGCGCAGGGTGATGGTGTCCTGCGACAGTCCGAGATCGGTCAGCGTCTCGCCGGCCGCGATGCGCAGCTGGGCCTGGACCAGGTCGACGTCGGTGACCTCCTCGGTCACCGTGTGCTCGACCTGGATGCGCGGGTTCATCTCGATGAAGACATGGTTGCCGTCGCGGTCGAGCAGGAACTCCACGGTGCCCGCGTTCCGGTAGCCGATCTCGCGGGCGAACCGCACCGCGTCGGCGCAGATCCGGTCCCGCAGCGCCGGGTCGAGGTTGGGCGCGGGTGCCAGCTCGATCACCTTCTGGTGGCGGCGCTGGAGCGAGCAGTCGCGCTCGTACAGGTGGATGACGTCGCCGTTGCCGTCGGCGAGGATCTGCACCTCGATGTGGCGTGGGTCGACGACGGCCTTCTCCAGGAACACTGTGGGGTCGCCGAACGCGGACGCCGCTTCACGGGCAGCCGCCTCGATCGACTCGCGCAGCGCTGCCGGGTCCTCGACCCTGCGCATGCCGCGTCCCCCGCCGCCGGCGACCGCCTTGACGAACACGGGGAAGCCGATCTCCTCGGCGGCCCGGAGCAGCTCGTCGACGTCGGTGGACGGCTCGGACGATCCGAGCACCGGTACGCCGGCCGCTCGGGCAGCGGCCACCGCGCGGGCCTTGTTGCCGGTCAGCTCGAGCGTCTCGGCGCCCGGCCCGACGAAGGTGATGCCCGCCTCGTCGCAGGCGCGGGCCAGTTCCGGGTTCTCGGACAGGAATCCGTAGCCCGGGTAGACGGCGTCGGCTCCTGCCCGGAGCGCGGCACGGACGATCTCCTCGACGGAGAGGTAGGCCCGCACCGGGTGGCCCGGCTCGCCGATCTCATAGGCCTCGTCGGCCTTCAGCCGGTGCAGGGAGTTGCGGTCCTCGTGCGGGAAAACGGCGACCGTGCGCGCGCCCAGCTCGTAGCCGGCGCGAAATGCGCGAATCGCGATCTCGCCACGGTTGGCGACCAGCACCTTGCGGAACATCCTGGATCCCTTCAGCCTGCCGGCGACGTAGACCATGCTGCCAGCCACCTCATTGCGTACCTACCGGTAACGTCAAGAGTTCATCGGTGATCCGCATACCAATGCCGTGTTGCATCGATCACGTGATGCGGGCGCTCCGGGGGGAGGGCGGGGTCCGTCGACGACTCATCAGCCGGAGTCGCTGCGGAGGCGTCGGCGGGCGACCATGGGAGACGCCCCGGGCAGCCGGGACGCCGGCGCATCCGGCCATGCCCGGTGCCCTGGGACCGGACCGCACCGGGAAGCGTCGGCGGGAGGTACCAGTGGTGGACACCGACGTACTGATCGCAGGTGCCGGCCCTGTCGGGCTGACCGCGGCCGCCGAACTGCGCCGGCACGGCGCCGACTGCCGCATCGTCGACCGGCTCCCGGCGCGGCTGCCCTACGCGAAGGCCGTGGGCATCCAGCCCCGGACGCTCGAGTTGTGGGACCGCATGGGCCTGGTTCGTGCCGCCCTCGATGCCGCCGCGCCCCTGCGCGGGCAGCTCGTCTACGTCAACGGCGAGGAGCGGGTACGGATCGACCTGGAGCTCCCGTCCGAGGTCCCGTACGGGTTCGCGGTAATGCCGCAGTACGAGACCGAGCGCATCATCGAAGAACATCTCTCCCATTTCGGCACCCGGATCGAGCGGGGCACCGAGCTGGTGTCGTTCGCGTAGGACGGCGAGGGCGTCACCAGCCGTCTCACCACGGCCGACGGCGCGGAACGGACCGGGGCGCCGCCATTCGGACCACCGCCCGGGGCCCTTCCGGTGATTGACGGACGACTCGGGGCCGAGCACGCGTCGCTCGGGGTACGCCGTCTCCGCAGCAGACCGCCCCTGACCGTGAGGATCTCAAGCGTGTACGCAGCCGTCAGAAGGTACGAGGGAGTCACCGATCCGGCCGAGGCAGGGCGCCGGGTGAGCGAGGGGTTCGTGCCGCTCATTCGTGAGATCCCCGGTCTCCTTGCCTACTACTGGGTCGACGCCGGGAACGGGGTCATGGTCTCGACCAGCGTCTTCGAAAGCGAGGCGGGGGCCGAGGAATCGATCAAGAAGGCAGCCGTCTTCGTACGGGACCACCTCGCGCCGTTGCTCCCCAATCCTCCTCAGGTCATGTCCGGCCAGGTCGTGGCTTCCCTGTAGCAAGGGCCCTCGGGCGACCGCGGCGGTCCGGCGGCGCCGGCGGATCGGGGTGGGCATGAAGAGTGCTCTGCACCGCCGGCCGAGATGCAAGTCCGCCGCGAGAGGACACGGTTGGTGGTGGAGCCAGGGCGGACGAGCACGGGCGCGGATTCCCATCAGCCGGGACCGTTGTTCTGGTCAGTTGCCCCTACAGAGAGGACGCGGGTGCAGAGTCAGCTGCGCCCGAGCTCCCAGCCGTCGTCCGAGCTGTGCCACAGGCGGATGTCGCGCTCCACCAACGCGGCGTACAGTTCCGGGGCCGAGAGCCACAAGTGCGGGGGCACGATGCCTCGGGCGTCGAGGCGGCCCTCGAGGATTCGCTCCACCGCAATGCCTGCCAGCAACGACGGTATGCGGCCGCCATGCTCCAGCGCGGTCATGCCCAGTCTGCGCGTCACGGTCCGCCCACCACGTCTCCCGGTCACGGACAGCATGAAGCCACCCGCCTCGTCACCGGCACGCCCCGCGAGCCACGACCCCGCGCGCACCACCGGAGTCCAGGTATGAGGGCTCCGCGGCAGCCCGGTCCGTGCCCGGACCGAAGCGAACGCGCCGAGTATCCGGTTCAGCGCCGTGAACTCGCTGCCCGCCTTGAAGCTGACCGTGCCGGCACCGAGCATGTCCGGCAGCACATCCAGGTCGGCCATCTCGTACACCTGGTGCACCAGGCGCCGCCCTATGGGAGGGGGAAACACCGCCCAATCCGGCTCGGACCAGCCGTGTACGACGGTCGGCACACCGTCTCGCGGTGCGGTGAACCGCAGGCCCGCTCCGTGCATCATCGCCTCGAACATGGCCGGGCCTCGGTGCCTACGGGTGTCCGGGGCGGCAGCCGAACGGACGGCGTCCACCTGGTCCAGGTCCCGCGAGAGGTCGGCTGCCAGCAAGGCCTGCATCCCCGGCACCACGGACGCGCCCGTGAGCACGGGTGTGTCGGCAGCGCCGGCCATGAGGACTGCGCTGCGCCGGAACGCCCGGTCCTCGCTGATGTCGACGTAGGGCACACCGGCCAGGAGCGCGGCCCGCAGCGGTCCCCAGGGATGCGTGTCGTCCCCGTCGATCGACTGGAAGGGACCGGCGCAGTGCACGACGGCTGCCGCTCCGTCAAGGAGCTCCACCAGCCTCCCGACGTCCCGATGGTCGGCAGGAGCCCAGTCGACCCGCTCCGACGCGAACCGTTTCCGCGGCGCCCGGCGGGCGACGACGGTCACCCGCGACGCTGCGGAGCGCCGTAGCACGTCTTCCACAACATATCGGCCGTAGAAGCCGGTTCCGCCGACGACCACTACATGCTGCTCCCCCATGAGGGGACGCTAACATGCCGCCCACGGTGGGGGATCGGGTTCCTCTTGAAGGGTGCGGCCTCGGATCACACTCATGTGGACGGCACCGGTCTCCCCTGAGCCCGCCGGGGCCAGCCGGCTGGGTGACCCGACCCCCGCTGTGGGGGGGCGGAACCCGGGACGTACCGCAAGGCCCCGCGCCCACGTCGCGGACCGGCTGCGTCAGCACCTACACGACGTCGACCAGGACGCCGGGCGAGTAGGTGGCGGAGAGCGTCGGACCACCCCGGTACCTCAGCCACCACGAGCCGTCCCGGGTGGCCGGGTAGGTGGTGCCGGTGATACCGGACGCGCCGGTGGTCAGCGAGGCCACCGGCTCAACCGCGCGGCAGGGGACGGCGCAGAACTCGAGCTCGACGGTCTCACCGGAGCGGCCGACGTAGCTGTCGGTGCTCCAGTCGGCCGTCGTCAGCCTGCCGAGCAGGCCCACGCTGCGTCCCAGGGGCAAGGGGTTGGGGGAGGCGACGAAGGTGAGCTTGGATCTGCGCAGCAGCTGAAACGCGTCGGGGAACGATCGGGTGGTGATGCTGCTGCCCGGATCCTCGTCGATGTTGTTGCTCGCCACGAGGGCCCACATCCGCCAGCTTCCCGCCCAGTCGTTGGTCACCTGGGCACTGCCGGTCTCGATGCGGAACCACTCGGTGCACAGCGCGGTGGTCGCGCCGGTCGGTGAGCACCGCGGCGCGGGCTCGTTGAGGCCGTCCAGCATCTGCCCGCCCGGGCCCCGGAGGTTGATCTCGATACCGCTGGGGTGGATCCCCGCGTCGGCCCTGGCGGTGACGGTCGCCTGGAAGGTGAGGGACTGGCCGGGCCCCAGGACGATGGGCCGGCCGCCGTTGACGGAGGCGCTGAGGATCTCGGGCGGGGTCCGGTCATGACCGTCGGCCCGGGCCGACGGCAGGATCACGAGCGTGGTCAGCAAGGCGCCGACCACGGCGGCGAGCGCGGCCCGCAGTGCGGGCCGGGGTCTGGTGCGCATGGCGTCTCCCCCAACTGGTCGTCAGTGGGCGGAGCGTACTGAGAGCGTCATACGACCGGCAGGGCCGGCGCCGGCACCGGTACAGGGTCATGACATTCGCGATGCCCGCGGAGCGACCGGGACCAGACCGCCACAGTCCGCCGGTTGTCGGCAGACATGGGCAGCAGGTACGGGCAGCAGGCCTCGGACCCGCCGTATGCCCGTGGCCTGGTGCGCAGCGCCGCTTGCCGCGCTGCCCCCGGCGGATCGCCGATGACAGTGGGGGCCGGCCAAACGGCCGGGCCCCACTGTCATCGCGCGGCGCGTGTCATCCGATGGCGAGCTTGTTCTTCCAGCCGACGCCGTCGCTGTTGCTGACGATCTCGACACCACCGTGCGACATCTCCCCGCGGGTGCCCGCGTAGAAGCGCACGGCTCCGTCGACCCGCAGCGTCCAGATGTCCGGGATGCCGTCGCCGTTGGCGTCCGGGGTGCCGTGGAACAGCCGGATGCTGCTGCGTCCCCAGCCCGAGGCGCCGTACTGCGCGTCCGCCCCGGTGGCGGAATTGGCGGCGGACGCCAGGGACGTGATGTCCACTCCGCTGCCGTCGGCGTCCTTCTTGCCGGTACGGAGCAGCAGTCGGGCGGACACGTCGGTACGGTAGATCAGATCGGTCACTCCGTCACCGGTGACGTCCTGGACGGTGACGATGTCGCGTTCCAGCCAGGCCGAGCCGGACAGCAGGACCGCCTGCTCGACCGAGGCACCGTTGTAGCCGATCAGGGCCCAGAACGCGTCGCCGACCTTCAGGAAGAAGTCCGTCTTGCCGTCGCCGGTGGCATCACCCGCGGAGACGATCTGCGTGATCGTGTCCGGGGCGGGCGCGTTCGAGGGCAGCAGGATCTCCTGGCGCTTGTCGATGTTGACGCCGCCGTAGCCGTCACCGGGGTAGACCCACAGCTTGCCCTCGCGGCGGGCGATCAGGTCCTGCAGACCGTCACCGCCGTAGACGTCGCCCAGGTGGGTGATGAGCGTGTTCTTCCAGTACCCCGAGGGTGCCGCGACGTAGACCGGCAGGCCGTCGTCGCCGTTCGGGTCCTTTGCCGGGTTGCTCCGGTACCCGCCGGACATGGAGTAGTCGAGGTCGCCGGTGCCCTTGACCAGGTCGGTGGTCGCCTCGGACGGGTAGAGGCGCAGGTTGCCGTTGCCGTCGACGACCATCAGGTCGGGCAGTTTGTCACCGGTGAAGTCTCCCGGTGTGTCCGCCTGGTCCCGCGGGGTCACGTAGAAGAAGTACTTCAACGGGGACGAGGCGTTGCCCGCGTCGTCGACCGCGCGCACGTAGAGCACGTTCGGTCCCGCGAGCGGCGGCTTGACGTTGGACACGGTCGTCTTCGTGCTGACGGGAGCGCCGTTGGTCCGCGCCACCGAGAAGGGGTACGACGCCTGGTTGAAGCCGTACTCGAATTTCACCACGTCCGTCTGGGCGGCCTGGAAGGTGAAGGAGCCCGCGGTGCCGAACTTGACCGTGCTCCACTTGGAGTCCTCGGAGTCGTTCTCGAACCCGTTGTCCTTGGCGTCGGCGTCCGGGAACTGCGACGAGGTGGCCGTCGGCGGCGTCGGCTTCGAGGTGTCGAAGACGAACCGGCACGGGGTCTTCGTGTGCGAGTACGCCGAGGTCGCGCCGAACTTGTCGACGGCCTTGGCCCGCCACGAGTAGGTGGTCCCGTTCTTCAGCCCGCTCGTGGAGAACGGGTCGGTGTGGACCTTCGCCGAGCCGGTCTGGCTGCCGACCGACACCTTGCCCTTGCTGCCGAGCAGGTTGGTGGTGCTGCCTCCGGTGGGCCACAGCTCGAAGTGGACGGACTGGAGATTGCCGTCCTTGTCGCTGCTGTTCGCCCAGAGGGTGATCGAGGAGGCGCTGACGTTGACATACGGGGACGTGGTGTCGCACCGCGTGGCGTTGGGGTCCAGGACCAGGCTGGAGGGGGTGGCCGGCGGGCGGTTGTAGGACAGTTCGATGTACGGGTCGTGGCCCCCGTTCGCCTGGAACTTCTTCCAGGAGTACTGCGATCCCTCGTCCACGGCCTTGAAGCCGATGGTCATCGTCTTCCAGCCGCCGTCCACGGCCTTCTTCGCCGTGGACTTGACGTCGAACGCGACCCATTCGTCGGGGCAGGAGGAGGACTTCCAGCCGTGCGCGAAGCTGCCGCCGCCGATCTTGTTGGCGCTGGTCATCTTCGGCGCGTTCTTCCAGTTCGTCTTGGAACTGATCGGGCCGGTGAGGTGCACGGACATGCTGCGTGCGCTGCACGACCAGGAATACGTCTCCAGGGCGCGCAGCTTGGCGCTGTGCACGGTGGAGCCCTTCAGGTCCGGGTCCCAGTCGATGCTGAAGAACGACCGCGAGGTGCCCCAGGTGTCGGACTCGTAGCCGACGCGGGCCTCATGGGTGCCGCCCTTGTTGAAGTTCTTGCCGTTGTAGAAGCTCGCACTGGGGTGGCGGCTGTAGGCGGTCGTCCAGTCGTTGGTGTGCTTCTTGACCGACGGGTCGATGAAGACCGGGTAGACGGTCTCCGGGTCGTTCAGGAACTCCTGGTCGGGTGTCATCACCCAGTCGGAGCCGTCGAGGTCCGTCCCGACGAGGGTGCCCTTGGAGTCGGGCTGCGGGCCGTTGACGCCGGGCAGGGAGAGCGTGGCCGCGGCACCGGTCTGCGAGGGTTCGGGGCTGGGCTCGGCCGGCACGGGCGGTGCGCTGCCCTCGATCTCGCCGATCACGGACGGGTCGGCGCCCTCGTCGGTCGCTTCCGGCAGCACCTCGTTGTAGATGTCGCCCTGGTCGCTGTCGTTCATCGAGTCGGTCGGCTCGGCGGACGCGGAGGGCGACGCCTCCGGGTCGGTCGTGGGCACCGGCGACTCCGAGGGGATGGCCTCGGGTGCGGTCGGGGAGGCGCTGGTGCCGGCCTGCCCGTCGGTCAGGGCGGGCGTGCCGGAGCTGTCCCACATCAGCGGGGTGGGGGACTCGGCGACGTCCTGGCCACCGGCATCGGAGGCGGAGACGACCCCGCTGACCGGGTCCAGCTTGAAAGAGAGGTCCGGGGAGGACAGTCCGTAGGCGAGGCGGGCGACCCTCGGATCGGCGGCGGCCTGCCGGTTCTTGACCACGAGGAGCTGGGCGAAGCCGCCGTCGTCCGCCGTGAGCACGAGGTCGGCGCCCGGAAGGATCTCCGGATAGAGGGCGCGGGGTCCGTCGATGACCGGTGTCGGAACGGTTCCCGGCCAGGTCAGCACGATGTTGTGGCCGTCGACGGTGAGTGTCGCGAGGGTGTTGCCCTCCGCGGCGACGGTAGCGGGCAGCAGCGAGACGCGCTGTGCTCCGGCGCGTGAGGCCCGGTCGCCTCCCTTGGCTCCGGAGCCGGCCGAGAACACCATGCTCGCGTTGGTGGCCTTGGGGGACCATCCGGCGTCCACGCGCTTCAGGTCGGTGTCGATGGCCTTCCAGACACCGTCGACCTTGGCGCGGACCGGGCTGGCGTGGATGCGTCGCTGCATCAGGCCGTCCGGGCGGGCCCACGTGGTCGAGTAGGCCGTGCGCATGGCGGTGGCCTCGACGGCCTTGCCGGTCTTCCGGGCCTCGGAACCGGCGTCGGACTCGCTCAGGGGAGCGCTGTTCCTCGTGCCTGGCCTGGCCGAATCCCGTTCCACGTCAGGGCTGTTGTTCAGCCCCACATATGTGAGACCGGACGCCACGACGACAGCCGCGGCGACCGCCCCCAGTGGCCGGCGTCCGGGCATGCGGCGCCATCTGCTCGTCATGAGCGAGGTTCCTTCCCCCCTCGAAACCGGCTTACGGCAGACCGCCGACCGGGCTCCTGATTGCTGGTCACTTGGGCACGGCGGAGCGCGCCCGGGACGTGACGGATGCGAGCAGATCATGTCCCACGGCGAGGGTGCCGTCACGCGGCAGAGGGGAACCGTGGCCGGGTGCGGTCAGTCGATTCCGCCGGACCGGGACCGTGACACCGCGAGGTCGGCCATGGGAAAGACCCTGAACGAAACGGATTTCAGCTTACATATCACCGGCAAATCTGCATTACCTTGCCCATTTTCATATCCCTATGCCCCGTGAAGCACCGGTGAGCCGATCATGCACCGCTCATGCCCTGTTGGTCGGCATTCGCTTCAACCGGCCGCATACTTACGGAATCATGCCGAAGTAAGGCTGTGATCATCACCACATGATCACTTCGTGCCTGGTCTTTATCCTCAACTGACGCACAGAATCGCCCCGTTATTGGCTACACCTGCGGTCCGCCCAGGCGCCGCTCCATGTCGTCCGGGGGGACCTCACCCGTGCCTGCCTTCTCATCCGCGCAGCGCAAGCGCCTGCGCACCGCAGTGGTTCCGGCCATCGGCGCCGCACTGCTCGTCTCGCTGCTGCCGACGCAGGCAGCGGCCCTGCCACCGGATCCCACGAAGGAAGAGGTTCCGCGCGAGGAACTCGTCCTCGAGGAACTCCCCGACGAGAAGCGCGTCGACGGGGAGAACCGCAACGCGGGCCTGGACAGCATCGCGGCCGAGGCGCCCGAGAACCAGACCGAGGCGCCCGCCGGCACCGCCACACCGCCCGCGGCGGACAGCGGCACCGTCAGCTTCGGCGCGCCCCCCGCACAGCCGGCCGCGTTCACCAGCGCGCCCAGCGGAGCCACGCCGGTGGCCACCGCCGCACCGGCCGCCCTCGAGCCCGTCGAGGACCTCCCGGTGAAACTGGGCCAGGCTCCGGGCGCCCCGACGCCGACCGGCACCTGGCAGGTGGGGGTCTCGGCCCGTACGGCTCCCGAGTCCGACGGGGTGGACGGCGCGGTGGTGACCGTGACCGCACCCTCGACGGGCTCCGTGCCGATCTCCGTCCAGCTCGACTACGCCAAGTACCAGAACCTCTACGGCGCGGACTGGGCCTCCCGGCTCAGCTTCGTCCAGTTCCCCGAGTGCTACCTGACCACACCGGACCTGGAGGAGTGCCGCACCTACACGGAGCTGGAGACCACCAACGACACCAAGGCCCGGACCATCACGGCGACCGTCGACACCGCCGCCGACGGCACCGTCACCCCGGCCTCGGCGCCGCGGGCCACCACGCCCGCCTCCGGCGTCATCCAGGCGGCCTACCGCCCGTCGGGCATCCAGCAGGTGGCGGCTTCCGGCGACAAGGCCGTCGTCGGCGCCGTCGACTCCGGTGCGGGAGAGGGCGGCTCGTTCAAGGCCACGCCGCTGATCTCCAGCGGCAAGTGGGAGGCCGGCAACTCGTCCGGTGGGTTCTCCTGGTCGTACCCGCTGGAGGTGCCCCCGGCTCCGGCCGGTCACGAGCCTCAGATCAGCTTCGAGTACAACTCCCAGGAGGTGGACGGCAAGACCGCCACCTCCTCCCCGCAGGCCTCCTGGATCGGCGAAGGCTGGGACTACAACCCGGGCTACATCGAGCGGCGCTACCGGACCTGCAAGGACGACCGCAAGGAGACGTCGGACGGTACGCCGAACAACACCGCGAAGAAGGACAAGACGTCCGACCTGTGCTGGGTCTCCTACAACGCGGTGATGTCGCTCGGCGGCCGCACCATGGAACTCGTCCGGGAGGGCAGCACCAACCGGTACCGGCCGCAGCACGACGACGGCACGCGCGTCGAGCTCAGGTCGGGCGGCAGCAACAACGCGGACAACGACGGTGAGTACTGGGTCGTCACCACGCCCGACGGCACGGAGTACTCCTTCGGCCTGAACAAGGTCGGCGGCGGTCACGCCGACACCAACTCCGTCTTCACCGTCCCCGTCTTCGGCAACCACCCCGGTGAGCCCTGCCACGCGGCGACATTCGCCGCGTCCCGCTGCAACAACGACACCAACAAGCAGCAGGCGTGGCACTGGGGTCTGGACAAGGTCGTCGACGCCAACGGCAACGCCATGATCGTCAACTGGCAGAAGTCCACGAACCACTACGCCGTCAACAAGAAGTTCAAGTCGCCCGAGAAGTACGACCGCGGCGGCCTGCCGGACTCCATCGAGTACGGCCTGCGCCACGACAACCTCGGCGCCACCCCCGCCGCGAAGGTCGACTTCCTGCTCTGGGAACGCTGCTTGCAAGGCAGCACGGCGTGCACTTCCGAGAAGTTCGACGACACGAAGAACCCCGCGTCCTACCGCCCGTGGTGGGACAGCCCCGGCAACCTCAACTGCAAGGCGGACTCCAAGCTCTGCCCGGCCTTCCCGTCCTTCTGGAACCGGCTGAGGCTCGGCGGCGTGACCACGTACGCTCACCGTCCGGGCGTCACCGGGCTCGCCAAGGTCGACACGTACCTCCTCGACCACTCCTTCCCCCGCGACTGGTACGACACCGCGCCGGGACTGTGGCTGAACTCCATCACCCGCTACGGCTTCAAGCCCGGCGACACCAACGGAACCCTGCTGTCGAAGGCGGGCGTCAGCTTCAAGCCGTACGTGGTTGGCTCCGACGCCGCCCACCCCCTGAGCGGCTACCTGAAGGACAAGCAGCTCCCCAACCTGGTGCCCAGGAGCAGCAAGGACCCCCGCCCCGGGTTCACCCGGCCCCGCATCGGAACCGTGTCCACCGAGCACGGCGGAGACATCGAGGTGACCTACAAGGGCGGCTGCAGGGTGCAGCCGACGGTCGACCCCGACAAGAACACCGGTACCTGCTTCCCCGTCCGCTGGTCCCCGGACGGCGAGGAGGAGAAGCCGGCCCTGGCCTGGTTCAACAAGTACGTCGTCCACACGGTCACCGAGACCGACCGGATCACGGGCGTGTCGGACCGCATCACCACGCGGTACGACTACTCCAACGCCGCCTGGGGCAAGAGCGACGACGAGTTCACCAAGCCGGATCTGCGCACCTACAGCGTCTGGCGCGGGTACCAGCAGGTCGCCACGGTCAAGGGCAGCAAGAACGTGCCCGCATCCGGTGTGCCACAGACCCAGTCGTACGGCGTCACCCGGTACTTCCGTGGTGCGGGCGGCCCCGTCAAGGACTCCAAGGGCGTCGTGACGCTGGTGGCCGACGACGCCCCCCAGTACGCCGGCCAGGTGGCCGAGGAGATCGAGTACATCGGGACGGGCGGCAAGGTCACCGGCCGGACGCTGAGCTTCCCGTGGTCCCGGGAGACCGCGTCCCGCGCACGCGAAGGCGGCCTCGACCCGATCCGCTCCTACCAGTCGGGAGTCCGGCGCACGGACGACATCCAGACGGTCGGCACCGGCTGGCAGGCCATCCGCACGGAGACCGAGGTCGACGACGTCTACGGGCTCCCGGTCCAGGTGCAGACCGCCGTCGTCAAGCCCAACGCCACCGGTGAGACGCTCAGCGACTACACCTGCGCCAAGACGGAGTACGTCCACAACCCGGCAGCCGGCCTGATCGGACTCCCCAAGTCCGCACGGAACACGGCCACGTCCTGCGCCGGCTTCGCGTCGGCCGATCCCGCCACGGAGGTGAAGGGCTCGACGCGCATCTCGTACGACGACCTCGCCTGGGGCGCCACCCCGACGAAGGGTCTGTCGACGAGGGTCGCCTCCATCAACGGCGACGGCACCGAGCACTCCATCGCGAGCGTCTCCGAGTACGACGAACTGGGCCGTATCCGCAAGGTGACGAGGCCGCTGACCGGCACCACCGAGACGCAGTACACGCCCGACAAGGGCGGCCCGGTCACCACGGTCAAGTCCATCAACCCCAAGGGCCACACGACCACCACGACCCTCGATCCCGGACGGGACCTGCCGCTGACCGTCACGGACACCAACGGCCGGGTCACCCGCTCCGAGTACGACGCCTTCGGACGGCTGGTCAAGGGCTGGAACGCGTCCCGCTCCTCCGGCAACCAGGCCCCGGACGCCGAGTTCGTCTACCAGATGGCGGAGGCCACCCCCAAGGTGACCAAGCCGACCGCGGTCACGAAGCGGACCCGTAACGACGACGGTTCGTACGCCACGCAGGTCACCGTCTACGACGGGCTCATGCGGGAAGTCCAGTCCCAGCACGAGGCCCACGGCCCCGGTCGCATCATCACCGACACCCGCTACAACGACCACGGCTCGGTGAGCGAGAAGACCAGCCCCTACCTCGCCCAGGGCGACCCCCAGCCCACCCAGTTCAAGCGGCTCAACGACACGCTCGTACCGAGTCTGACCCGGACCCGGTACGACGGCCTGGAGCGGGCCGTGCGCGTCACGACCTACCACTCCGGCAAGTCCGCGTACTACTCGACGACCAGTTACGGCGACACCAACACCTACGTGCACCCCGCGGGCGGCGCCGTCCCCGCGACCAACACGTGGACCGACGCCCGCGGCAGGGTCACGCTCGTCCAGCACTACACGAACACGGACAGCAACAAGTGGCGCAACACCCGCTACGGGTACGACGTGCGTGGCAACCGCAACAAGGTCACCGACCCGGCGGGCAACGTCTGGACGTACACCCATGACGCCCGCGCCCGGCTCGTCGCCCAGACCGACCCGGACACCGGAAGCGCCTCGTACACGTACGACGACGCCGACCGCCGGATCGTCAGCACCGACTCCAGGTCGACGGTCCACACGGCCTATGACCAACTGGACCGCATCACCGCGGTGCGGGTCGGATCCGCGACGTCCGCACCGGTCAAGACGTTCACGTACGACACGCTGAGCGGTGCCGTCGGCCAGCCGGTGGCCTCGATCCGGCACGACAAGAACGGCGACTACATCACGCGTGTCACCGGCTACGACACCGAGTACCGGCCCACCGGCCGGGAGACGGTCATCCCGTCGAACGCGATGACCGCCGGCGTCTCGGGCACCTACACCTACTCGTACGCCTACACGCCGACCGGCAAGCTCCTGTCGGCGACGATGCCGGCCAAGGGCGGCCTCACCGCCGAGAAGGTCATCACCCGCTACAACAGCGACGGTCTGGCCGAGTCGACCTCGGGACGCGACTGGTACACCAGCGACGTCACCTACTCGCCGTACGGGGACGCGCTGCGCTCCGTCAGCGGGCCCCAGCCCTACCGGGTGTGGACGACCAACTTCGTCGACGAGCACACCGGCCGCCTCCAGCGGTCGGTGGTGGACCGGGAGACGGCCGCCTCCCACCGCGTCAGCGACAACCACTACGCCTACGACATCGCGGGGAACATCACCGCCAGCGCCCGAAAGCTCACCACCGGCACCACATCGGCCTGGGACACCCAGTGCTTCACGTACGACGGGATGGGACAGCTGGTCCACGCCTGGACCTCGGGCATCGAGCCCACCGGCGCCGGCACCGGCTGCAAGGCCTCCGACGGCACCGCATGGGGCCACCGCGCCGACGGCCTCGCCTCCCGGGGGCCCATCGCGGAAGCGGCGGACGACGTCTCCGACACCAGCAGCCCGGACACCGCCCTGACCGGCTCCCTGGCCAAGGCGGCACCCGCCTCCGGCACCGTCGCCACCGGAGCGACCGCCTACTGGGACAGCTACACCTTCGACGTCATCGGCAACCGCTCGGGAATGGTCAGGCACGACCCGGCGGACGCGACGAAGGACGTGGGCCTCACGTACGGCTACGGCACCACGGTGCCCGGCAACGGCACCCAGCCACCGGTCAGGATCCAGCCGCACACCCTGGCCTGGGTGTCGTCGACGGTGGCCGGCAACGGCAGCTCGTACACCTATGACTCCACGGGCAACACCAAGCGCCGCGACCTGGCGAACACCACGCAGGACCTCACCTGGACGGAGGAGAACAGGCTCGACACGATCACCGACGACGGTGTGACCACGCAGTACGTGTACGACGCCGACGGCAACCGCATCCTGGAGAAGTCGCCCACGGGTTCGGTGCTCTACCTCGGCGAGACCGAGCTCACCACCGACGGCACCAAGATCGTCAAGGCCAGTCGTGCCTATGCGCATCCCGGCGCCCCGACCGTGATCCGCTCCACCGTCAACGGTGCCACCACGGGCCACAAGCTCCACGTCCTGGTGACCGACCACCTCGGCACCGCGAACACGTCGATCGAGCAGACGACGGGCCAGCCCGTGGTCCGCCGGGCGTTCAAGCCCTACGGCGAGGTGCGCGGCCCCAAGCCGACGAGCTGGCCGAACAAGCGGTCCTACCTGGGCGTGGGCGTCGACGACCCGACCGGGCTCACCCACATCGGCGCCCGCGAGTACGACCAGGCCACCGGTCGCTTCCTGTCCGCCGACCCGGTCGTCGACGTCTCCGACCCGCTCCAGATGAACGGGTACGCCTACAGCAACAACAACCCCGTCACCCACAGCGACCCGACCGGGCTCTTCTTCTTCGACTTCATCAAGAAGGCCTTCAGCAGCTACAAGGCCACCCTCAAGAAGTTCAGGAACGCCAACCCCGGCATGAAGAAGTCGCGTGCGGCCATCCCGCAGGCGTCCAACCAGAAGCTCGTCGGGCTCCTCCAGCAGCTCTACGCCAAGCCCGTCGCGAAAAAGGTGATGGGCGACGGCAAGACGACGACGGCTCTGCTGCACGAGCTGAACACGGGCAAGCAGCTCGTGCACCAGGACGGCCCGAAGAAGGGCCAGCCGCTGGACTGGCACTGGCAGAAGGGCTGGGCCACCATGTCGGGCCTGTCCGACCTGCTGGAGAACGACCGCAAGTCGCGCGAGGGAGCCATCAAGGATCCGAAGAAGGCGGCGAAGGCCCTCCTCAGCGACGCCGACCGGAAGCTCGCGATGGCCGAGGCGAAGGAGCTGTGGAACGCCCTCAACGGTCACGACGTCACCGGCAACGTGACCAAGCTGGTCAACGGCGATCCGGCGATGAAGGAGGCCATGACGACGAGCCGGGACAATGTCGTCAGCAAGGCGGCGGTCAAGGAGATCACGGGGCAGGACTTCGAGGACACGAAGTTCAAGGGTCCGAAGCCCGTGGGGCAGCCGAAGAACCTCCGCGGCATGGGCAAGGCCTTCGGTGTCGTCGGCGGCGCGGCGGGCGTGGCCCAGTATCCGGTCGACATCTACAACAACGGTCCGAAGCAGGCGTCGAAGAACCTCCTGGAGAACCTCCTCGATCCCCTCGACCTCTTCGACCCCGGACAGAGCACGGACTGCGCCTTCTTCGGCGAGTGCTACGTTCAGACGCCGATGGCCTGAGCGGGAGCGGAGACGGATGACGCTGGACGAGGTGCTGACGCGCCTGGTGGAGGTGGTGCCGGAGGCACGGCCGTTCGCGGAGGACAGGTACGACCTGTCCCCCGGGGACGTGCTTCCGGTCGAGGGCACCGGGCCGGACCTCTACCGGAACCTTCTCGAGGTGCTGTCCTGGGGCGTTCTGCTGCCCGAGCTGCGCAAGGACTCGCCCGACGGGGCCCTGGTCGAGAGGTGCTTCGCGTTCTGCGCGGAGGTCGGGGACCTCGCGGGCGACTACACGCGGGGCGCCGTCTACTTCCAGGTCCTCGAACAGCTCCTGGAGTCCGAGCAGGTGCTGCACAACGCACTCCCCCACCTGTCGGGCCCGCTCAGGGACCGGACGATGGAGATGCTCCGCTTCTACGAGGTGGACGGCTTCGAGTAGCGAGCGGCCGACAGGGCCCGGCGTCACGGCGCCGGGCCCTCGCGCGTTTCCGGGACCTTCGGGGCGTCTCCGCTCGGGGCGTCCCGGCACGGTGGCGATCTCCACGATGCGGGTGTGAGGCGCCGGCCGCTTCCTCGTGTCCCGGCGCACTGGCGTCCCGGCGCCCTGGTGTCCGGCGCCCTGGTGTCCGGCGCCCTGGTGTCCGGCGCCCGCACCTCCGTTCCGCAACACCCCGCCGCAGCGCGCGAGCGCCGTCGACGGGCTCCCCGGCGGGCGGGGCGATGGACGGACCCGCGGTGACCCGCAGGCGCCTCCCGGCGGCCTTCGCAAGCACCTGGCAGGACCGCACGGCCTCTTCCGCCTCGATGCGACCGTCCCACCCACCACTTCGGAGAGCAGGCGCCGCGCATGCGGTTGTCGGTCCGACTGCCCTGCTTCATAGGTGAGTTCGCCCCGAGAGTCCGCGAAATGCTCTTCTTCGCCTCATCCGGACGGGTTGGTTCCCCCTCGCCGGGCATGCCGACGATCTCTTTGCCGTCCGGTCCGAACACGACGGCCTTCGCGTGCGTACTCGACCTACAAGAAGCCGGGACCGGAACGCGAAGATCGATGAAGGACGGACACGATGGGTGCAACCACGGCAAGCGGGCAGACTCGACGGGCGCGTAGGAGCGTCGCTCTCATCACGTGTGGCGCGCTGGCCGCAGGGGGGCTGACGGCAGCCGGTGTGGCGGTGCTGCAGCCGGAGACCGCCACTGCCTCCAGCCACCGGGAGGCTCCGCTGATCTCCGGGCAGCCGCAGTTCGACAACACGGACCTGTACGCGTTCGTGAGCCCGGACCATCCCGATACGACGACAGTGGTGGCGAACTGGCTGCCCTTCCAGGAGCCGGCGGGCGGGCCGAACTTCTTCACGTTCGCCAAGGACGCGCGCTACAACATCCACATCGACAGCGACGGTGACGCCCAGGACGACCTGGTGTACCAGTTCACGTTCAAGGACCACCGCAAGAACAAGAACACCTTCCTCTACAACACGGGCGTCGTGGAGAGCCTGGACGACCCGGACCTCAACTTCACACAGACCTACGACATCGAACTCCTGCGGCTCCGGCACAAGAAGGTCGTCTCGCGTCAGGTGGTCGCACAGCACCTGCCCGTCGCGCCGTCGAACGTCGGCAAGGCGTCGATGCCCAACTACCAGGCGCTGCGCGACCAGGCCGTGAAGAAGATCCCCGGCGGGCTGAAGGCCTTCGCCGGTCAGGCCGACGACCCGTTCTTCCTCGACCTCCGGGTCTTCGACCTGCTGTACGGCGGCAACCTGTCGGAGGTCGGGAACGACACGCTCAAGGGCTACAACGTCAACACGATCGCCCTGCAGGTGCCGAGCTCGTACATCCGGGATTCGGAGCACCAGCCGGTCGTCGGCATCTACACGACGACGCAGCGCAAGAACGCCTACGGCGACTGGACGCAGGTGTCGCGGCTGGGCATGCCGCTGGTCAACGAGGTCGTCAACCCGGTTAAGGACAAGGACAAGTTCAACGCCTCCTCGCCGGCGAACGACGGGGACTTCCTCAAGAACGTCACCGAGCCGGAGCTGCCGAAGCTCATCGAGGGCATCTACAAGATCAAGGCTCCGGCCGAGCCGCGCAACGACCTCGTCTCGGTGTTCCTGACCGGTGTCAAGGACCTCAACCAGCCGCCGAAGGTGAAGCCTTCGGAGATGCTCCGTCTCAACACGGCCATCAAGCCGGTCGCGGAGCCGAAGCGGCTGGGTGTACTGGACGGTGACAACGCCGGCTTCCCCAACGGACGTCGGCTGACCGACGACGTGCTGGACATCGCCCTGCAGGCCGTCGAGGGCGAACTCGTCGGCTCCAAGAACGACCTGGGTGACGCCGTCGACGCCAACGACAAGGAGTTCGGCGACAGCTTCCCCTACGTCGCCCTGCCGGCTTCCGGCTCCGACGTGAGGTCCGCGGAGGCCTCCACCAAGTCCGGCGCCACGGGGCTCACGGGTGGACTCACCGCCTCGTGGGACAACGACACCGTGATGATGGTGTCCGCCGCGTCGGGTGCGCTGGTGGCCCTGCTCATCGGCCTCGGCGTGAGCTGGATGCGTGGCCGCCGGCAGCCGGCGCGCCGTTCCTGGCTCGGCTGACGGCCGGTCGGCCGGACGCGCGGACGGCCCGTCCCGCGTGTGTCCGCGTGTCCGGCCCACTCCCACCCCCACTCCTCTCCCGGCCCGGTGCGGCAGACCGTTCGCGCGGCGTCGCTCCGGGCCCCCTGTCGAGAACACCGAGGAAGGCAGACTTTGATGCTCGTACGGAAGCCGCGATTCGCGTCGCGTTGGCACGAGCGAGGGCCGGGGCGCCCGGGACCGTGGCGCATCCCACTGATCATGGGTGTCGCCATCGGCCTCACTGCCGCATCGGTGGCGATCGGCGCGGAGGCCGACAGGGACCGGTCCGAACAGCCCGTGACCGCGGTCATGGCGGATGTGCCCGTCACACCGTCGATGGCGGGGGACCTCGCCAAGGGCGTCCAGGCTCTGCAGAAACACCTCAAGGCCCAGCCCAAGGACGCGACCGGCTGGGCGACGCTGGGCGCGGCCTACGTCGAGCAGGCGCGGACCAGTGGTGATCCGACCCGGTATCCACAGGCGGAGAAGGCGTTCGCGCGCTCCCTGGAGCTCCGCCCCGCCGAGCGGAACGACGCCGCGCTCGCCGGGCGTGCGGGCCTCGCGGCCGCACGGCACGACTTCACTACGGCGCTGCGCGAGGCCGACCGGGCACTGGAGGTGAATCCGTACGGTGAGCGGGCGCTGTCCAGCCGGGTCGACGCCCTGGTCGAACTCGGCCGTTACGCCGAGGCGAGGAAAGCGGTGGAGCTCGCCGACCGGCGGCGCCCCGGTATCCCCGTCTTCACGCGGTACGCGTATGTGCTGGAGCTGCATGGTGACGTCAAGGGCGCGCGCCGGGTGCTCCTGCGCGCGCTGGACTCGGCGTACAGCAAATCCGACGTGGCGTACGTCGCGACGGCGCTCGGGCAGCTGTCCTGGAGTCAGGGCGACTTCAAGCAGGCGGTGGAGCATTTCGCGACCGCGTTGCGCGCCGAGCCGGACTATGTGCCGGCCTTGGAGGGGCGGGGTCGCGCCCACGCGGGCCTCGGTGACACCAAGCGCGCTGTCGGCGACCTCGAGGATGTCGTACGGCGCCAGCCACTCCCGGGGCATCTCGCGGCGCTGGCCGATCTGTACGAGGCGACGGGGCGTGGCAAGCAGGCGGAAGAGCACTACGAACTGGTCCGCGTCTGGACGCGGCTGGCTCGTGCGAACGGTGTCGCGACCGACCTGGAGTCCGCCGTCATCGAGGCCGAACACGGGGATGCCGCAGAGGCGTTGAAGTCCGCTCGGGCGGAGTGGTCGCGCCGGGAAACGGTGCACACGGCGGACGCTCTCGCCTGGGCGCTGCACGCGAACGGGCAGGACCGGGAGGCGCTCGCCTACGCGCAGAAGGCCACGGCCCGTCAACCCGGCTACCAGAACGCTTCGTTCCTCTACCACCGGGGTGTGATCGAGCGCGCTCTCGGCGACGAGAAGGCGGCGCGCAGCCATCTGCGGGCGGCGCTCGGCCTCAATCCCGGATTCTCTCCGCTCGGGGCACGCGAGGCCTCGTCAGCTCTGTCCGCACTCTCCTCCGGGGAGGGTTCATGAATCGTCGTACCACCGTCGGCGCACTCGCCACCCTGGTGACGGGCGCCGCCCTGGTCCTCTTCCCCGCGCAGGCGGCGCAGGCGCACCCGTTGGGGAATTTCACCGTCAATCAGTACGACGGACTGGTCATCGCTCCGGGGAAACTGAGCGTCGACCATGTAGAGGACCTGGCGGAGATACCGGCCACCCAGGAGCAGAACCGTATCGACACCGACGGGGACGGCAGGCTCACTCCCGCGGAGCTGTCGCCATGGGCACAGACGCGGTGCAGCGCGGCCGCCGACCGGGCCCGGCTCACCGCGGCGGCTTCCGGTGAAGCAGGCGACGGCAGGCCGCTCGCCGTCTCGGCAGGCGACGCGGCGGCGGAGGTGCGTCCGGGGCAGGCTGGGCTGCAGACGCTCCGCGTGACGTGCAAGCTGACGGCCTCGCTGCCGCAGGGTGATGCGATCCGGATCTCGTACCGTCCGTCGGATGCCGCGACCGGAGCGGGGTGGCGGGAGATCACCGCTCAGGGCGACGGCATGACGCTCTCGGCGTCGGACGTGCCGGGGAAGTCCGTCTCCCGGCGGCTGACCGCGTATCCCGACGACCTGCTCTCCTCACCGCCCGACGTCCGGTCGGCAGCGCTCACGGCGGAACAGGGCGGCCCGTCGCTGACCGGATCCGAGGACGAGGCGAACGGCTCTCCGGTGGCGGGCGTGCTGCCGCGCGGGGCGGACCGCTATGCACAGGCGCTGACAGGGCTGGTCGCACGGCATGAACTGACCCTGGGATTCGCGGCGCTTGCACTCGGCGCGTCCGTACTGCTGGGCGCGATGCACGCGCTGGCACCGGGCCATGGCAAGACGATGATGGCAGCGGCAGCAGCAGCGGGCGGCCGTAGGTCCCTGAAGGAGGTGCTGACCCTCGGAGCGTCGGTGACCTTCACCCACACGTTGGGCGTCTTCGTCCTGGGATTGCTCATCACCGCCGGGTCGGCGGCAGCCCCGACCGTGGTCTCCTGGCTGGGCATCGCAAGCGGCGCCCTCGTGGCCGTGTCGGGGGCGTTGCTGCTGCGCAGGGCGTGGCGTCGGCGGCATGCGCCGCATGGGCACCACCATCATCACCATGATCATGCGCATGAGAACGTGCACGGACACGGGCATGAGCACGCGCATGACCATGTCCGCGAACCGGACCACGCCGACGACTCCCTCCCCGTGCCCGTCCACGCCCACGAGGGGGCGGCGCCCGTCGAGCAGCCCGAGCAGCGGATGCCCGCGCCCGAGGAACGGGTGCCCGCACTTGCGGCGGCCGCACACCGCAACGACTCCAGCGCGCCGGCCCCGACCGTGTCGGTTCACCGGCACGGGCTTGCCTTGAAGAGCGCTCCCACTGCCGAGCGGGATCAGGAGCACGAGGCCGAGCACAGGCATGGTCACCAGGACGGGCACGCGCACGGGCACGACGCGCCCCACGGGCACGCCCCCAGCCACGCCGACGGACACGATCGTGGCCACGCGCACAGCCAGGGTCACGGGCACTCGCACACCCACGGGCACGGGCACTCACACAGCCATGTTCCTCCCGCGCCCGGTATCCGTGGGGTCATCCTCATGGGCCTGGCCGGGGGACTGGTTCCCAGTCCCTCCGCCGTAGTCGTGCTGGTCGGCGCGGCTGCTCTCGGTCAGGCGTGGTTCGGCTTCCTCCTCGTCCTGGCCTACGGCGCCGGGCTGGCCCTCACTCTCGTGGGCTGCGGACTGGCGGTGGTCCGGCTGCGCGACACCACCACACGCCGACTGGCGCTGCGCCCGCGAGGCCGGATCCTCACGCTGGCGAACCGGCTGGCACCGCTCGGCACGGCCGCCGTCGTCCTCGTACTCGGATGCGGGCTGATGTTCAGAGGCGTGATCGAGACACTTGGCTGAGACATGACGTACGAAAGGGAGGGGCCGTCTCCGGCCCCTCCCTTTCGTACTTGCTCGCCTTCCCTGGGTGCCTCCTCCGGGCGGCTCAGCCCCAGCCCTGCGAGTACTCGCGGCGGTAGCTTCTGCGGTCCTGAGCGGACCGGATGAAGCCGGAGCCCACGAGCACCACGAGGCTCACGGCCACGACCAGCAGTCCCGGTGTGACGGTCTGGACGCCGAAGGTCCAGGCGGCCGTCGGGGGCACGCCGGCCGGCGCCGGCGCGGAGGCGCCCGCGGTGAAGGGCGGGGTGGCCGAGCCCGCGACCGGGCCGGCGTCCGCCGGTGTGCCGGCGAGCCTCATTCCGAGGGCGGCCATCGCGGTGCCGACCGGCTGGAAGTACGTGGTGCCGCCTGTGGTGCAGTCGCCCCGGCCCCCGGAAGTGAGGCCGAGGGCACGTCCGTCCGCGAACAACGGTCCCCCGCTGTCCCCGGGTTCGGCACAGACCGACGCCTCGATCAGGCCGGTCACCGTACCCTCTCGGTAGTTCACCGTCGCGTTGAGTGCGGTCACGCGTCCGGAGCGCACGCCGGTGGAGCTGCCACTGCGGAACACCTCCTGGCCGACGACGGGGTCGGCGACCGTGGAGATCGCCACGCTGCGACCGTCGCCCACACCTACGAACGCGCGGGCGGCGGACGGGTCGTCGTTGTCGTAGGAGACGAGGGAGAAGTCGCTGCCGGGAAACCTGCCGGCCGTCGTGGTGCCGACCCCGCGGGTGCCCACTTCGTCCTGGAACCAGACCGTACCGGGGGGACCGCAGTGCCCTGCCGTCAGGATGTAGTTGCGGCTGCCGTCGGTCACGTTGAACCCGGCGGAGCAGCGCCCGTTGCGGGCGAAGATCGGGTCCGCGCCGTTGAGTCTGGTGGACAGGGCGCCTTTGGTCCGTTCCATCTGCACGAAGCCGCCTATCCGTTCGGCGAGGCGGGTGAGGCGTGACCAGTCGGCTGCCGAGACGGTGCTGTCGGCGCGTACGACGACCCTGTTGGTCTTGTAGTCCACCGCCCAGGCCGTGCCCGGCACCCGGGGCGCCGCGCTCAGCGCTTCGGTGGCCGAGCGCAGCCGGTCCATGTTGTACCGGACGACCTCGGCGCGGGCGCCGGCCCGAGCGGTCTCGGCCGCGGCGTCCGCATCGGTCACCGCGACGACCGGACGGCCGTCGGACCCGATCCAGGTCCCCGCGGTACGTGACGGGCCGAGCCGTGACATCAGGTCGGCCACCTGCTCACCGGACCCGCCGGTTCTCTCCGGTCCGGGGACGGCCGGTTCGCTCGCCATGGCGCTCGTCACCATCAGCCCGCCGCAGAGCAGTCCACCGGCGGCCGCGAACCTCGCGATCCTCTGCATCCTGCGTCGCGCGTGCCTCATCCGTCACCCTCATTGCCGGTCCGACACGGCGTCACCGACGCCGGGCACCGCGGGACGCGGTACCCCAACCCCATACGTGCCGCCGTGCCGCCCCGTTCACCGGTCCGCGCCGTCGGCCCCGCCACGTGGCAGGACCATGACGCGGACTTCTCAGCACCGACGGCACTCGTGGCGCGCGTCGCCTGGGATCCCGCCGACCGGTACCGGCCGGGACGCCTGCAGTGGTTCCGTCCCCGCGGACAGGGTCACCAGCGTGATCATCTGGTTGAACGGAACCTTCGGCGCCGGCAAGACGACGACCTCGAAGGAACTTGCCGCGCTCCTCCCGGACCCAAGAGTCTTCGACTCCGAAACCGTCGGCTACATGCTGCGGCATGTCCTCGGCTCCGTTCCCGTCACGGACTTCCAGCAATGGCGGCCATGGCGTGGTCTGGTCGTGGAGACCGCGTCGCAGGTCCTCGACTTCGTCGGCGGAGTCCCCGTCATCCCCCAGTCGGTGCTGGTCGAGCAGTACTGGGGAGAGATCCACGCCGGGTTGGCGAAGGCCGGGATTCCGGTGCGACACTTCGTGCTGGCACGCCGGTCCGGACACGCTGGTCCAACGCATCGAGAGTGACACGGTCGAAACCGGTGCCCGGCAGTGGCGCCTCGACCACATCCCTCGCTACCAGAACGCCCTTGCCTGGCTGCGGCAGGAGGCCGAAGTCATCGACACCACTGATCTCTCGCCCGCTCAGGTTGCGCGGACGGTCGCGGACAGGATTTCCAGCTGAGCGATCGGAGACGACTCCGGACAGCGGACACGAGTGTCCATCGCGCAACCGCCGGCTCGCATGGGCCGGAAGCCGCAGAGATCGACATGAAGAACCGTCAGCGGAGCCGGTCGCCCTCCAGTACGCGCGGCCCGTCCACGTCGTGGTTCAGGGCGGCCCGGCAGCAGGCAAGTGAGACGCGGACGTCCCGGCAGGCGGCGCGGTCCGGTCGCGGACGTACGACTTGGGGACCATGAACCCGCACGGCGCATCAATCCGAAGTCGGACACATACCGACCTGGCGAAGGACTCGCCCCAACTGTCCTGTGCGCAAGAGTTGTTGTGTTCCACACGCACTGATGCGAAGGACCCTCCACACGTGCGAAACAGACGACTGGCCCCTGTTGTGGCGGCGAGTGCCGTCGCGACGCTGATTCCGGCACTGGCACCCGCCACCGCCTCCGCCGTCGAGAACCCCCTGCAGCAGTACCTCCGGCAGAGGCCCGCCTGGCACCGCTGCAGCAGTGACGCCCCGGCCTCCCACCAGTGCGCCACCGTCAAGGTCCCACTGGACTACGGCCGCCCAGGCGGCAAGAAGATCGACCTCGCGATATCGCGGATGAAGACGAGCGTCGCCGCCGAACGCCACGGTGTGCTGCTGCTCAACCCCGGAGGCCCGGGAGGCTCGGGTCTCGACATGCCACTGATGCTGGCGCCCGACCTGCCCACCTCCGTGAAGAGGAAGTACGACCTCGTCGGCTTCGATCCCCGCGGCGTCGGCCGGAGCTCCCCCGTCACCTGCGGCCTGACGGACGAGGAACTGGACTGGCAACGCCCGTTCAACACCAAGACGTTCTCCAAGGACGTGAAGTGGGCCCGGACCGTCGCGGAGAAGTGCCACACGAAGCAGGGCGACAACCTGCGTCACATCACCACCCGCAACACCGCCCGTGACATGGACGTGATCAGGGCCGTGCTGGGCGAGAAGAAGATCTCCTACCTCGGGTACTCGTACGGCACCTACCTCGGAGCCGTCTACACGCAGATGTTCCCGCAGCGCGCCGACCGGTTCGTGCTGGACAGCGCCGTCGACCCCGCCCGGATCTGGCGGGGCATGATCCAGGTCTGGGCGGAGGGCGCGGAGCCCGCGTTCCGGCGCTGGAGTGAGTGGACCGCGCAGCGGCACGCCACGTACCGGCTGGGCAGGACGCCGAAGGCGGTCCGCAAGACCTTCTGGGACCTGGTCGCCCAGGCCGATCGCAAGCCGATCGAGTTCGAGGGCACGCCGATGTCCGGCGACGCGATCCGCGGTGGCAGCCGCGCCATGTTCTTCAGTGTGCGCGATGCCGCCGAGACGGTCGTCAAGCTCAAGAAGGCCGCCGCGGGCAAGGCCCCTGCCTCAGCCGGTGGGTCCAGGACGCCCGAGCGCCCGGCCCCGCCGGCTTTCGGCGGCGCCGTCCCCTCGGACAACGCCGACGCGAGCTTCTGGACCGTCGTCTGCGCCGACACTCGCGCATGGCCCCGCGACGCCGAGCAGTACCGCCGAGAGGCGATCCGGGACAAGGCGAGGTATCCGCTGTACGGCGACTTCGCTTCCCACATCAAACCGTGCGCGTTCTGGAAGAAGAGCGGCAGCGAGTCCGCCACCAGGATCGACAACAAGACCGGCGTACTCGTCCTGCAGAACGAGTGGGACTCCCAGACGCCTCTGGTCAGCGGTCTCGGCCTGCACCGGGCCATGAAGGGATCGCGGATGGTCACGGTCGCCGGAGGTGTCGGTCACGGCATCTACGGCTCCAAGTCGTGCGCCGACAAGACGGCTACCGCGTATCTGACCACGGGCAGGCTCCCGGCGAAGGACGTGACCTGTCAGGCTCCCGCACCGCAGCGGGAGCACAGCGTCAACAAGCTGCCGCTTCCCACTCCTCCGGGCCTTCCCGGAATGGTGAGCCGCCTCCGGCAGCACGGCTGACGCGAGAGGACGTGATGTGGGTCGTCCGCCGGCCGGGAGCCCCGCATCACCGTGAGCGCAGCGGCCGTCGGCGTCCGGACTCGCGCCCCGCGCCGTCGGCCGGACGCCCTCGACCGGGCCGTCGGTCCGAACGACGTGGTCAGGAATCCCGGCGCCTGGCGAACAGTGGTCCGACGGCCCGGCGTGCGGCGTGCTGACCCTCCCCTGCGGCGCGGAGACCGGCGAACACGCCGCCGTCCACCGGCGTCGGTGCCCGAGGCCGTGATGCGCGAACTGCTCCACGCCGAAACCCGGTTCACACCACGGACCCACCCACATAATCGATCGCGTGAACGGATCGCATCGGGCACACTCGGCGCATACCGACCGCCGCGGAACACCTGCTCTCCGCACTCGAACCGCTGCCGTTCCCCGCACGTCTCACGCTCACCGCGAGAACCGCCCGTCGGCTGGTGGGCGAAGGGCGACTCGCCCAGTTGCTCACCGACCTGGACGCGGGCGGCCGATACGAGCGGCGGCTCGCGGCGCTGGCGGCAACCGCCGGAGGGGACGCCGGGTTCCTCGCCGAACGGCTGGCCGATCCCGACCCGGTCGTCGCCGGGTACGTCTCCGCGCCGCCCGGGTACTGCCGGTGCCGGACGAGGCGGTGGAGGCCGCGTACGAACGACGCCCCGGCCGCCCTGCGGCAGCGGCTGGTACACCTGCTCGCCTCCTGCGGCCGTACCGCGCTCGCCGAGCGGCTGACCGTGCGCCTGCGCGAGGAATGGGGCGACGCCGAGGCAGCTCGCCTGCTGCCGGCATGCTCCACCGCTTACGTGTCACAACAACTGCCCGGGCTCGGGCACGCCGTCGACGGCTGGACGAAGCTCGCACGCCGACATCCCGGTCCGGTGCTGGACCACGCCGAAGCTGCTCTGGCCGACCGTGCCGGCGGACAGCAGCGGGAGCACTGGTGGCGCCTGCATGCCACCACGGTCACAGCGCTCGCGACCCTGCGACCGGAGCGGGTGCTGACGCTGCTGGAGCGGTACGGACCGCACAGCCTGCCGCCGTGAGTCAACACCGGCCTCGGGCCATTGGTCGCCGCCGATCCCGAGCGTGTGATCCGCTGGATCACTTCCCCCGACCGTCACGGACAGCGCCACGAGCCGGTGCCACCGCACGCGATACTGCGCAGGCTCGTCATGGCCGGGCCTGACTCGCTGACTGCGCTCGGTCGCCACCGGCTGCACCGCGACCGCCACTTCGCCGCGCTGCTGAAGGCCATGGCCCCCGGCCGGCGCCCGGCGTTCCTCGACGAGGTCATCGCCGGCGGTACCCGCGGGGAACCATCTCTGGCAGTGCTCGGCCTGCTCCCCCGCGAACGCCGCTGGGCGGAGGTTCGGCGAGTGATGGCCGCACCCAGTGGCGAAGGCGGGTGGTACTGGCTGGACCACCTGGACATTCTCGCCCACGGTCCGTTCGACGAGGCGCGTCCCGCGCTCCTGGCCGCGATCCGGCGGCCCGATGCAGGCGACCGGGCCGCCGCGTGGCCGGTGCTGGTGGCAGGCGCCGCCCGGGACGGCAGCCGGAGGACGATCACCGAACTGCTGACCACGATGGGGCGCCTACGCAATGAGCAGGACCCGGTGCGCGCCGCGGCGCTCGGTGCGCTTGCCGCAACGCACCCTCGGCTCCGACAACGCAGTGTTCTTGGACCGGATCGCCGTCGACGCCTTGGCGGCACGGGACTGCTCCGCCGAAAGCGGGCAGCGGTGCGCACGCTCGCCGAGCGCGTACTGGTCGAGCATGCGACGGACACGGAATCGGCCCTGCGGTCTTGGGAGGCACTGCGCCCATGGCTGCCGGCCGCGGCCCAACGGGCGGACTTCCGGCTGTCGCTGGGTCTGGCCGACGCTCTGGGGCCGCGCGCACGGCGGATGCCGCAGCTGCAGGACATGCTGGCCACCGCCCTGGAGCGCGGCGACGACGAGACGTTCGAAGCCGCGGCCGGCGGCGCGGTCGACGTCGCCGTGTACGACCAGCGGTTCCGTGTCACGCCGCTCACCCGCAGCACATTGGTCGGAGGCCTCGTAGGAGGCAGGCTGTGGAGCGGACGCCGCACCGCCGAAGGCTTCGAGATCGTCGTGGACGGCCACAGGACGGCGCTGGCATCCGGAACCCCCACCGACCACGAGTCCGACACCGCCGACAACGCCGTACAGTCCCCGATGCCCGGCATGGTCGTCTCTCTTCCCTGCTCGGTCGGCGACCGGGTCGAAGCCGGTGCGACCCTGGCGATCGTCGAGGCGATGAAGACGGAGAACCGTGTCCTCGCCGCGTTCGCGGGAACGGTCGAGGAAATCCGCTGCGCCTTGAACGACACCGTGACCACCGAGCAGGTCCTGGTGGGGCTGGCACCCACGACCGAATCCTGAGGCACTCGCAGGTTCCTCCGCCTGCACCGCGGCCCGCGTGCCGCCGACCGGCGGGCGCGGGGATGCAACGCCCCGCTCTCGTCGGCGACCGTCCCTGCGTGGGAACGGTCGCCGACGAGAGCGACGGCCGCGAAGGCCTGGGCGGAGACCAGCGGTGCGCCTCTCGTGGCACCCGGCCGGGCACCAGATGATCGGGCCTCGCCGGGGTGGCGGTGCGAGCCATCGGCAGCCCCCGTGGCACCGGCTCCCCGGCAGCGTGGGGAGCCCGGCCACCGGCCTCACAACGGGAGACCCACGAGCAGCGCCCGTCGAACGGTGCATCAAGCGAAACTGCCTGGGAGCGCTGAACCCGGAGGGTGCGGAGGCCAGATGCCGCAGTGAGATCTCGCGGCCCCGTGTGCCGGCACGACCGACCCCTCGGGCAACAGCCGGGACAGTCCTCCGGTCCGCCCTTGACGTACAGCAGCAGCTCGTCCTTGAAAGTCCCCTGGAAGTCGTGTTCTTGGGCTCGTCCCGGCGCTCCTCGTGCACGGCGATGTCGCCGACAGCCGATGTGGGCGCAGGGGCGTCCGAAGGCCACGCGTGCCGACTACGTAGAGTGTGGGCCATGCCTGCGGAATCCCCCCTCATACACAGCATGCGTACGGCCGTCGCGGCCGCGCCCGATGACGTACCCCTGCGGCTGCACCTCGCCGAACTGCTGCTGGACGCGGGGCACTCCGACGCGGCGGTGGCTGAGGCGGCGGTCGCGTTGCAGCACGCGCCCGGTGATGCCCAGGCGCGTGCGCTGATGGCCCGTGCCATGGGTGCTCCGGCCCCCGGGCACACCGAACCGTCGGCGCCCGCACCGCCGGCCCTCGCCCCCGAACCGCCGGCCGCCACAACGCCGGCTTCGGTCCCCGTGTCGCCGGCTGCGTCCGCGCCCGTGGCGCCACAGGTCGCGGGGCCGGCGAAGCCCCCGGCAGCAACCCCGGGACACTCCGCGGGTTTCGACTGGAAAGCCGCGGAGGACCAGGTCGGCGATGCCGTACCACCACGCTTCGTGGAGCCGCCGCTCGCTGCGGACGACAGCGGTGTTCCGGGCGTCGGAGCCTGGGACGTGGAGCGGCCTGGAACGGTCCGCCTGGCCGACGTCGGCGGGATGCACGAGGTCAAGGAGCGGCTGGAGGCCGCGTTCCTGGCGCCGCTGCGGAACCCGGAGCTGCGCCGCCTGTACGGCAAGAGCCTGCGCGGTGGCCTGTTGATGTACGGGCCGCCCGGTTGCGGCAAGACCTTCATCGCGCGTGCCGTCGCCGGTGAGCTCGGGGCCGGCTTCCTCTCGGTCTCGGTCAACGACGTGCTGGACATGTGGATCGGCAACTCCGAGCGCAATATGCACGAGATCTTCCAGACCGCCCGCCGTCAGGCTCCGTGCGTGGTGTTCCTGGACGAGCTGGACGCCCTCGGCGGCAAGCGCAGCCGTACCCAGAGCAGTGCCATGCGCACCACCGTCAATCAGCTGCTGACCGAGCTGGACGGCGTCGACGCCGGTGCGAACGAAGGGGTGTTCGTGCTCGCGGCCACCAATGTGCCGTGGGACGTGGACCTCGCCCTGCGCCGTCCCGGCCGGCTGGACCGGACCGTGCTGGTGCTGCCGCCCGACGGACCGGCACGAGAGGCGATCCTGCGCTACCACCTCAGCGGAAGACCCATCGAGAACATCGACCTGGCCAAGCTGGTGAAGGTCACCGACGGTCTGTCGGGGGCCGATCTGGCCCATCTCTGCGAGGCTGCGGCCGAGTACGCACTGATGGATTCGGCCCGCACCGGCGCCGTGCGCATGATCGGCATGAAGGACCTGATGGCCGCGGCCCGACAGATCACGCCCTCGACCGAGCAGTGGTTCGCGTCCGCCCGCAATGTGGCGATGTACGCGAACGAGGGCGGGATGTACGACGACCTGGTGGCCTATCTGAAGAGGAAGCGGAAGCTGTGACCACCCTGCACCCGAGCGTCGAACGAGCCCAGGCGCTCCTTGATCTCCAACGCTACGACCAGGCACGGAAACTACTGGGACGGCGCCTGACCGAAGACCCTGAAGACGTCCGGGCCTGGGCCAAGATCGGCTATTGCGACCTGAACACGCAGCGGACCGAACAGGCGTTGGAGGCAGCCGACAAGGCCCTCGCGCTCGCCCCCGAGGACTACGGCGCACTCGTCCTGCGTGCCAAGGCGCTGAGCAGACTGCCCGACAAGGGCGGATGGTTCGAGGCCGAGTCCGTGCTGCGCGAAGCGGTCCGCGTCGCCCCCGACCACTGGTACGGCTACGCACTGCTCGCCGACGCCGTGTTCCGTACCTCGGTGGCGCGGCACATCCGGGAACACAGGCCCGCCGAGTTGAAGCCCGACGACATGGTCCGGCTCTCCCGTGAGGCAGCCGACTTGGCGAGGGAGGCACTGCGCCTGGGCCCCGAGGAGGTCCTCGCCCACGAGATCGCCCAGTTCATCGCGAGCATGTCGGGCGACAGTGCCCTCTCCGGTCAACTCGACGAGGCCATCCTCCGGCTCGACCCCGGCCATCCCGAGGCCCTCGAGCGTCAGACCAGGAGGGCAGCGAACGCCCCGGGCGTCAAGGCCGTAGAGGCCGCCGACCTGTACGCGGCCGGGCTCGCCGCGGCGCCCGAATCCGGCACAATGCAGCGTGGCCTCGACCAGGCAACCTACCGCATGCTGCGCGGCGTCCGCTGGCTCGCCCTGCTCTGCGTGGGTCTTGCCGGAGCGATGATGGACCTGTTCGCCGTCGAGGGCGAGCAGCAGCGGGAGCTGCCGCTCTCGCTGGGCCAGCGTCTGTGGTTTCTGGTGCCGATGACGGCCATCTGGATCGTCGGCGCCCTGCTGCGCTACCGCCGACGGCGCACCGGCGTCCAGTTGAACGTCCAGTCGCTGATCCGGCGTGGCCGGTGGGCGCGTGTGGTGGTGGCCCAGGCGGCGTGGGCGATGCTGTGTGCGTTGCTGATCGCCCAGATTCCGTGGACGGATCGGCTGGTGCCGCAGGTACTGTTCTGGGCCGGGCTCGTGCCGACGTTCGCCACCATCTGGTTCGACCGGAGCAAGACACAATAGGCGCACGCCGCGGCGTCACGCCGCCGTAGTGCGGACCTGTCGCGTGGAGCGGCCGGGCCGGCCGGACCGGCTGGATGGGGCGGCAGGCGACGTCCCGGTGCGCTCGGTCACCGTCCTGCCCTGCCCTGCCCTGCCAGTGTCATCGCCTGGTCCCGGACGCGCCCCGCCGACAGTGTGTCCGTGGCCGGCGGTTGCAGGTCGCGGGGCGGTCCCGGTCGTAGTGGCCACCGCTTGCCTCGCCAGGGGAGCGCGAGTCCGACTACGGGCACGGCGCCTGCCGCGGGCTCGGACCGCCCAGGAACGCTTCGCCGCCTTCAACAGCACGCCCACGACGCCGCCCGGATCGCCCGGCGAGGTGCGGATGCCCCGCGGATGCAGGGCCACGGCATCCGGCCCGTGTCCTTCCGGCGTGGCTTTCCACGGCACAGGTTGCGGCCCGTCGCGGCCGGTCCTAGCGTCGAAGCGGATGCAGCGCGCAACGACATCCGCCCTCGGACAAACAGTCCGGCTAGTGCTCTGACCGCATAGGTTCGCCGGGTCGGCGGTCGTGGCGGTTGGATGTGCGGTGACATCCGATCCGACCGCTGGAGGCGCGGTGGCCGAGCCTGTCCGTGTGCGCAGACTGACCGACCAGGAGGGGCAGAAACTGCAGCAGATCGTGCGCCGGGGCAGCACCAGCTCGGTGCGCCATCGGCGGGCGATGATGCTGCTGGCCTCGGCCGGCGGGAACCGTGTACCGGTGATCGCCCAGCTGGTGCAGGCCGACGAGGACACCGTCCGGGACGTGATCCACCGTTTCAATGAGATCGGTCTGGCCTGTCTGGACCCTCGGTGGGCGTGAGGCCGTCCCCGCCTTCTCAGTCCTGACGACGAGGACTTCGTCGTCCAGACGGCCACCACCCGCCCGACCAAGCTCGGCCAGCCCTTCACCCGCTGGTCGCTGCGCAAACTCGTCGCCTACCTGCGGAAGGTCCACGGCCGGGTGATACTCATCGGCCGTGAGGCGTTACGCGGCCTTCTCGCCCGCCGCGGTGTCACCTTCCAGCGCACCAAGACATGGAAGGAATCCCCCGACCCGGACCGCGAGGCGAAGCTGGACCGGATCGAGGAGGTCCTTGACCGCTTCCCCGACCGGGTCTTCGCCTTCGACGAGTTCGGCCCGCTCGGTATCCGGCCCACCGCAGGCTCGTGCTGGGCGGGACGGAAACATCCCGACCGGCTGCCGGCCACCTACCATCGCACCCACGGGGTGCGCTACTTCCACGGCTGCTATTCCATCGGCGACGACATCCTGTGGGGCGTCAACCGCCGCAGGAAAGGTGCCGGGAACACGCTGGCCGCGCTCAAGGCGATACGCGCCGCCCGGCCCGACGGAGCCCCGATCTACGTGATCCTGGACAATCTGTCCGCCCACAAGGGCGCTGACATCCGCCGCTGGGCGAAGAAGAACAAAGTCGAGCTGTGTTTCACCCCGACCTACGCCTCCTGGGCGAACCCCATCGAGGCCCACTTCGGACCGCTGAGGCAGTTCACCATCGCCAACTCCAACCACCCCAACCACTCCGTCCAGACCCGGGCCCTGCACGCCTACCTCCGCTGGCGCAACGCCAACGCCCGCCACCGCGACGTCCTGGCCGCCGAACGCAAGGAACGCGCCCGCATCCGCAGCGAGAAAGGCATCCGCTGGGGCGGACGCCCCCTCGCCAACGCGGCGTGACCGGACCGGTCACGCCGTGCGGCTCGTCCGTGCGGCACGGTTCACCGAGTGTGGGCGGGTGTCCAGCGAAGGGTCATGTCCGGCAGGTTCTCCATGTTGCGATCGCCGTCGCTGGTGTCAAGGACGGTGAAACCGTGGCGCTCGTAGAACGCGCGGGCATCGGTGTTCTGCTGAAAGACGTGCAGAGACACCCCGTCCGGGCTGTGCCGCCTGGCCTCGTCGAGGAGTAGCGTGCCGATGCCCTGCCGACGGACGTCGGGGCGCAGATAGAGGTGTTCGAGCATGTCGCCGTCAAGGGCGGCATAGCCGGTGATCTCCGCATCACGCACTGCGACCCAGGTGCGACATTGCTTGAGCAGGACCTCCCGGACCCATCGGGTCACCTGCTCGTGATTGCGCTTCTGCGGCGGCAGATAGGGCATAGTCGCCGACCGAGAAGTCATGTGGATGCGTGCGATCACGCCTGCATCCGCCTCCGCGGCGAATCGAATCCGAGTTTTGCCGTCGTCACTCACGCCGGGAACCTACAGGGCGGTCAAGGACACCATCCAACGGTTAACCCGGTGAACCTATGCGGTCACAGCACGCTAGCCGCTCCCCCGTCGCCGGTACCTTCCACGCGCCCTGGCTTCTGGCCGCCCCCGCCCGGGGTGCCATGGGCCCTTCGTCGCGGTCGGCACGGACAAGGAGCCACCATCATGATCACCAAGAGAAGCGCGATGGTGGCCGCCGCCATCATCGCGGCGAGCGTCACCCTCGCCCCCACGGCACGGGCCGGCTCCACCGACACCACCGCCCCGTCCGAACCCTGCACGTCCGGATGGGTGTGCGGCTGGACCGGCCCCGGATACACGGGCGTCGTGAGCCTCGTCTCGGAGGACATGCCGTGGTATCCCGAGACGACCGCCTACGTCGGCCTCAACGGCGGCGCCTCGGTGTGGAGCAGCGCAGGGACATGGCGCAAGGACGGCCATCTCCGGGGCCGGTGCGTGACCGTGTACAACAAGGTCCACTACAAAGGCAAGAGTCTGACGATCAAACCGGATCAGGGGATTCCGTACCTCTCGGCGTCCTTCGGGAACATCCGCTCCAACCGGTTCCACACATACCGGTTGTCCTGAGCGGGCATGACCCGGCATGACCCGGCAGGCGACCGCCGTGGTGGATGCGAGTCGCGGATCCTCTACTTGTCCGAGCACCCCGAAATGGGAGGCCTTAGACCCAATACCGGTGATTTAGGTGGCTTTCTGGCGTCTGCTGGTTGGTTTGGTGGGTGGGACCAGTGTGACGGCGGGAGTGGGTGGTCGCGGCGGGTT
>NZ_JBVICA010000023.1:16893-127861 GCF_055573115.1 Streptomyces sp. NPDC030222 | reverse complement strand
CTTTCCCTTTCGGCTTTTCCGACTCTATCAGATCCTTTCGGGCCTGATTCCCAGTCAGCGGGGCTTGTCTTCCCGGCTGTTGGGCCGTTCCGACGAGTGAGACTTTAGCGGAATCCCGGGCTCGAAAGCCAATCGGGCCCGCGCCCTTTCGAACGCGGATTCCTCATTTCGCAAAAACACACGGAAGCGATGCGACAAGAGGTCGCTCGCTGAAGTGGTTGTTGCGGAATGGCTGTCCGGGGACCGACCGAAGTCGGCGCTCACGTCGGACAACCCGCAGTACGTTACGCGTCGGCCGAACCCATGTCAACCCCTCCCTGGCGGGTACGGCGGCCGGGGCGCGGTGGCACCCGGCCGCGGTGCCCGCGCTTGCCGTCAGCCGTTGCCGGAGGCGAGTTCGCGGCTGCGGTCGCGGGCCGCTTCCAGGGCGGCGATCAGGGCGGCGCGGACGCCGTGGTTCTCCAGCTCGCGGATGGCGCTGATGGTCGTGCCGGCGGGAGAGGTCACGGCTTCGCGGAGCTTGACCGGGTGTTCGCCGCTGTCGCGGAGCATCACGGCGGCGCCGATCGCGGCCTGGACGATGAGGTCATGGGCCTGGGCGCGGGGCAGTCCGAGGAGGATGCCCGCGTCGGTCATGGCTTCGACGAGGTAGTAGAAGTACGCGGGTCCGGAGCCGGAGAGGGCGGTCGCGGCGTCCTGCTGGGATTCGGGGACTCGCAGGGTCTTGCCGACGCCGCCGAAGATCTCCTCGGTGTGGGCGAGGTGTTCGGCGGTGGCGTGGCTTCCTGCGGAGATGACGGACATGCCTTCGTCGACGAGGACGGGGGTGTTGGGCATGACGCGGACCACGGGGGTGTCCGCGGCGAGCCGTTCCTCGATGAAGGCGGTCGGAATGCCGGCGGCGGCGCTGATCACGAGTCGGTCGGCGGTGATGTGCGGGCCGAGCTCGTCGAGGAGGGTGCCCATGTCCTGCGGCTTCACGGCCAGGATGAGGGTGTCGGCGCGCTTGGCGGCCTCGGCGTTGGTGACGGCCTCGACACCGTAGCGCGTGCGCAGTTCGGCGGCACGCTCGGCGCGACGGGCGGTGACCAGCAGGGAGGCCACCGGCCAGCCGGCCCGGATCATGCCGCTGAGCAGGGCCTCGCCGATCTTTCCGGTGCCGAGGACTGCGACTGTCTGGGTCATGCGGGTCACCTCGCCGGTGCGGTGCGTGTGCACTGCCCGGGTGCCGTGCAGTGCGGTGCGGTGCGGATGTGCGGTCGTCGCTGTCCGTGGACGTGGTGTCCGTGGACAGGAACATCCTCGCACCGGCGGGGTGGGGGCGTCGGATGTGTCCGAGGAGCGGTCGGCGCGTGGGCGGACGGCCGTGCGGGGCCGGCGGCCCGGTGGAGCAGCCCGGTCGTGCCGGGTCGGGTTCTCAGGGGGTCCGGCGGCGGAGGGTGGCCGCCCCGAGTGCGAGGACGAGGAGTGCGCAGCCGGCGACGACGAGGGCGTCCCGGATGAACTCCGCGGTGACGTCGGTGTGCCGAAGGACTTCGTTCATGCCGTCGACCGCGTACGACATGGGGAGGACGTCGGACACGGCTTCCAGGACCGGGTGCATCTGGTCGCGCGGGGTGAACAGTCCGCACAGCAGCAGTTGGGGGAAGATCACCGCGGGCATGAACTGGACGGCCTGGAACTCCGATGCCGCGAAGGCCGACACGAACAGGCCGAGGGCCGTGCCGAGGAGGGCGTCCAGCAGGGCGACGAGCAGCAGCAGCCAGGGCGAGCCGGTGACGTCGAGGCCGAGCACCCACAGGGACAGGCCGGTGGCGAGCGCGGACTGCACGACGGCGAGGGTGCCGAAGGCGAGGGCGTAGCCCGCGATGAGGTCGCCCTTGCCCAGCGGCATGGCGAGGAGGCGTTCCAGGGTGCCCGAGGTGCGTTCGCGCAGGGTGGCGATGGAGGTGACGAGGAACATCGTGACCAGCGGGAAGATGCCGAGCAGTGACGCGCCGACGGCGTCGAAGGTCTGCGGGCTGCCGTCGAAGACGTAGCGAAGCAGGAAGATCATCAGGCAGGGCACCAGGAGCATCAGCGCGATGGTGCGGGGGTCGTGGCGGAGCTGCCGCAGGACGCGGGCGCTGGTGGCGAGGGTCCTGGGGACGGACAGGGCGGCGGGGGCGGTGACCGGGGCCGGCTGGACGGTCATGGGCGGGCCTCCTCGGCCGGGGTGGTGAGCTGGGTCCGGTCCTGGAGCCGGGCCAGGGCGTGGGCGTCCGCCTGGTCCACGAGGTGGAGGAAGGCCGCTTCGACGGTGGTGGAGTCCGTACGGGTGCGCAGGGCGTCGGGGGTGTCCTCGGCGAGGATCTCGCCGTTCCTCATGAGCAGCAGGCTGTGGCAGCGCTCGGCCTCGTCCATGACGTGCGAGGAGACGAGGAGTGTCACGCCGCGCTCGTCGGCGAGCGAGTGGAAGAGGTTCCACAGGTCGCGGCGGAGTACGGGGTCGAGTCCGACGGTCGGTTCGTCGAGGACGAGGAGTTCGGGGGCACCGAGGAGCGCGACGGCGAGGGAGACCCGGCTGCGCTGGCCGCCGGAGAGCGCACCGGCGAGGGCGTCGGCGTGGGAGTCGAGGTCGACGTCGGCTATGGCGCGGGCGACGTGGGCGCGGCGGCGGTCCGCGGCGGCGCGGCCGGGGTCGAGGATCGCGGCGAAGTAGTCGAGGTTCTGCCGGACCGTCAGGTCGTCGTACACGGACGGCGCCTGGGTGACGTATCCGATGCGGGGGCGGAGCGATGCCGTGCCTGCGGGGCGGCCGAGCACGTCGAGGGTGCCGGAGACCCTGGCCTGGGTGCCCACGATCGCGCGCATGAGCGTGGACTTGCCGCATCCGGAGGGGCCCAGGAGGCCGGTGATCCTGCCGCGCGGCACGACGAAGTCGAGCCCGCGGAGGACGGTGCGGGTGCCGCGGACGACGGTGAGGCCACGGGCCTCGATGGCGGGCCCCTCGGACGTCGGGGACGCGGGAGCGGAATTCATCATGCGTTGAATAATGGGCGCGCGTCCATGACGCGTCAAGACGTGTGGAAGAAGCTCCTCCGGTGCCGTGCCGTGCCTCAGGCGGGCTTGCGAACGACGGTGAAGTCCACGGCGTAGGCCTCCTCCACGACCCCGTCGGGAAAGAGCCCCAGCAGGTGGTCGTGCTCGGCCGCGAGGACGGCCTCGGCGGCCTCCCGGCCGATCACGACGAAGGCCGAGTGGCTTCCGAGGTTCGCGAGGTGGGTGTCGAGCGGGACGCGGCGCGTCCAATGGAGGCGCCGGTGGACGGGCGTGAGGGCCGGATCACCCTCGCGGATGATCCTCGGGGCGGTCCGGGTGACGCTCTCCCGCTCCAGCTTCCTCCCGCAGAAGTACCGGGCGAGCCGGGCGTCCTGTTCGGCCACCCATGCGACGTCGGAGTCGGAGACGTTCCACCACAGGGCGAGCGTGCCGCCCGGCCGCAGCACGCGCAGGGCATCGGGAACGGACCGGGCGGGATCGGTCCAGTGCCAGGCCTGGGCGTAGGTCACCAGGTCCGCGCAGCCGTCGGCGAGTGGCAGGGCGTCACCGACGGCGCGAAGGAGCGGTACGTCCGGGAGGGTGCGGCGCAGCTGCGCGCCCATGCCGGGGCCGGGCTCCACGGCGACCGGCCGGGCACCGCGCGCCTTCAGCAGCGCAGTGGCGATCCCGGTCCCTGCGCCGACGTCGATGACGCGGGCACCGTCGAGGGTACGGCCGGAGAGTTCCTCGACGACGTCGAGGAGTTCGTCGGGATAGCCGGGGCGGGCCTCGGCGTACTGCGAGGCGACCTGGTCGAAGGAGAGGGCACGCGTAGTCATGCACCCATCCTCATCGGGGAGTTACTTCCTGCGCTTGGGATTCCGTCCCGGGCCGCGGCGCGCGCCCGGGTTGCCGGTGCGGGAGTTCCGGCGGCGCTCGTAGCGGGCGAGGGCCGTCTCGTACTCGGTGCGGTGCAGCTTCTCGCCCGGTGCCTCGGTGAGCGAGCGGAGGAAGTAGGCGAGCAGGGAGCCGATGAAGCCGATCGCCTTGAGGCTGCGGAGCGACTCCTCACGGGCGGGGTCGGTGGGCCGGCGGGTGAAGCCCTCCCAGGTCTTGCGGAAGGCGATCGCGCTGCAGATGGCGAACATGACGACGACCAGAATGTCGACGAAGCTGCCGACGTCGGCGATCCGCAGCCCCTCGTAGGCGAAGTTCAGCACGAGGCAGCCGGCCGCCGCGGCGGCGAGCGAGCCGGCGGAGACGGCGGCGCGCCGCCAGCGGTAGCCGTTGTCGTGGTGCACCCAGGTGGTGCCGAAGAACCGCAGGGGTTCGGGCTGCGGACCGGCAGGGGCGGCCGTGCCGCCGGTGGCATCGGTCTCGCGCTTGGCGCCGCTGTTGCTCTCGCTCACGAGGTCGATTATCCCCGTCCGCATCCGGTTGCCGGCCCGGCACCGGTGACCCGGCCGGGTACGGTCCCGGCCGGGTCACCGGAGGCCGGTGCGGGGGCCTCCGGTGGGCGTGGCTTCGGCACGTCAGTCCGGCTTCGACACGTCAGCCCAGCTTCGACACGTCGCGGACCGCGCCCTTGTCGGCGCTGGTGGCCATCGCGGCGTAGGCGCGGAGGGCCGCGGAGACCTTGCGCTCGCGGTTCTTCGGGGCGTACGCCCCGCCGAGGGCCTCGCGCCGGGCCGCGAGCGTGGCGTCGTCGACGAGGAGCTCGATGGACCGGTTGGGGATGTCGATGCGGATCCGGTCGCCGTCCTCGACCAGCGCGATCGTGCCGCCGGACGCGGCCTCCGGGGAGGCGTGCCCGATGGACAGACCGGAGGTGCCGCCGGAGAAGCGTCCGTCGGTGATGAGCGCGCAGGCCTTTCCGAGGCCGCGGCCCTTCAGGAAGGACGTCGGGTAGAGCATCTCCTGCATGCCGGGGCCGCCCTTGGGGCCCTCGTAGCGGATGACGACGACGTCGCCCTCCTTCACGACCTTGGAGAGGATCTTGTCGACGGCCTCCTCCTGCGACTCGCAGACGACGGCCGGGCCCTCGAACGTCCAGATCGACTCGTCGACCCCGGCGGTCTTCACCACGCAGCCGTCCACCGCGATGTTCCCCTTGAGGACGGCGAGACCGCCGTCCTTGGAGTAGGCGTGCTCCACGGAGCGGATGCAGCCGTTCTCGGCGTCCAGGTCCAGGGACTCCCAGCGCTCGGACTGGGAGAACGCCGTCGCGGAGCGGACGCAGCCCGGAGCGGCGTGCCAGAGCTCGACGGCCTCGGCGGACGGGGAGCCTCCGCGCACGTCCCAGGTCTTCAGCCATTCGGCGAGGGACGCGGAGTGGACCGTGTGCACGTCCTCGTTGAGGAGTCCGCCGCGGTACAGCTCGCCGAGGATGGCGGGGATGCCGCCGGCCCGGTGCACGTCCTCCATGTAGTACGTGCCGCCGGGGGCGACGTTCGGGGCGACCTTGGCGAGGCAGGGGACGCGACGGGAGACCGCGTCGATGTCCTTCAGGTCGTAGTCGAGCTCGGCCTCCTGGGCGGCGGCGAGCAGGTGCAGGATCGTGTTGGTGGAGCCGCCCATCGCGATGTCCAGCGCCATGGCGTTCTCGAACGCCGCGCGGGTGGCGATGTTGCGTGGCAGGACGGACTCGTCGCCCTGCTCGTAGTAGCGCTTGGTGATCTCCACGACCGTGCGGCCGGCGTTCTCGTAGAGGGCGCGGCGGGCGGTGTGCGTGGCGAGGACCGAGCCGTTGCCGGGCAGCGACAGGCCGATCGCCTCGGTGAGGCAGTTCATCGAGTTGGCGGTGAACATGCCGGAACACGAGCCGCAGGTGGGACAGGCGTTCTCCTCGATGCGGAGGACGTCCTCGTCCGACACGTTCTCGTTGACGGCGTCGACGATGGCGTTGATCAGGTCGAGCTTGCGGACCGTACCGTCCACGAGGGTGGCCTGGCCGGCCTCCATCGGGCCGCCGGAGACGAAGATCGCCGGGATGTTGAGGCGCATCGCGGCCATCAGCATTCCCGGGGTGATCTTGTCGCAGTTGGAGATGCAGATCAGCGCGTCCGCGCAGTGCGCCTCGACCATGTACTCGACCGAGTCCGCGATCAGGTCGCGGGACGGCAGGGAGTAGAGCATGCCGCCGTGGCCCATGGCGATGCCGTCGTCGACGGCGATGGTGTTGAACTCGCGCGGCACCGCGCCCGCCGCACGGATCGCGTCGGAGACGATCCGGCCGACCGGCGCCAGGTGGGTGTGACCGGGCACGAACTCCGTGAAGGAGTTGGCGACGGCGATGATCGGCTTGCCGATGTCCTCGCTCGCTACGCCCGACGCCCGCATAAGGGCGCGGGCGCCCGCCATGTTGCGGCCGTGGGTGACAGTGCGGGACCTCAGCTCGGGCATCGTCGCTCGCTCCTCGGGTCGGCGTCCTCGACGAAGAAGACGGGGCTTTCTCCGAGCGTACGCCCCGTCTCCCAGGCAGAGACGGTTCGTCCACAGGGCGGGACGGGGCACTCACCTTACGGTCACGCCTGCGGGTGTGCCGCGCGTGTCGGGCGGGGGCGCGTCGGCGGTCTTGTTGGCGGGGGACGCGCCCGAGGTCGTGTCGCGCGGGGGACGGTCACGGTCGGGTACCCCGCGTCTGCGTACCCGCCGGTCCGTCCTGTCCGTGCGTCCGGCGGCCGGGTCCGGGTGGGCGACGGTCACGACCGTGTGGGCCGGCTACCTGGTCGTGCGTCCGTGCGCGGCCCGGTCATGCCTCCGCGGGCAACTGCGCGGCCATGTCGCCTCACGCGGCTGCACGGTCGTGCCTCTGCGCGCGGCTGCCCGGCCGTACCTCCGGGCGCGGCTGCCGGATCGCGCATGAACTTGCCGGGTCGGGGGCTCTTGTGGCTCCTGCCGGGTCCGGGCCGGTCAGGCCCCCGTCAGGTACCGCTGGAGCGTCGGTGCGACCATCTCGACGATCTCGTCCGGCGGCACGGACGCCATGGGCTCGACACGGATCACATAGCGCACGATCGCGATGCCGATCATGTGCGAGGCGGCGAGCTCGGCCCGGAACCTCGGGTTCGGGACGTCGAGCTCGGCGACGATCCGCTCCAGGATCCGGCGCAGTACGAAGCCCCGGAGTACGGCCGCCGCGGCCTCGTGGGTCATCGCCGACCGGACGATCGCCAGCAGCGGCGCGCGGGTCGCCGGGTTCTCCCACACGCCGAGGAAGTAGCGGGCGAGCCGCTCGCCGATCCCTTCCGGTCCCTGTCCGAGCACCGACGGGACGACGAGGTCCGCTTCGAACGACACCTCGATGGCGGCCGCGAACATCTCGTCCTTGGTGCCGAAGTAGTGGTGGACCAGGGCCGGGTCCACACCAGCCGACTTGGCGATGCCGCGCACCGACGTCTTGTCGTAGCCGCGCTCGGCGAATTCCTTGCGGGCTGCCTCCAGGATGCGCTCCCGGGTGCCCGGCCCGGCGTCCGCCTTCCGGCGGGGCGGCCTGCCCCGGCGCCGGGGTTCCTCTCCCGTCACGTCCGCGGCACCCGCAGGGAGGACGCGAGGTGCAGTCGGGTGAACGCCAGCGCTTCCGCGAGGTCGGCCTCGCGCTCGGCCGCGGACATGGCCCGCCGGGTGTTGACCTCGATCACCACGTGCCCGTCGAATCCCGTGAGGGCGAGACGTTCGAGCAGCTCGGCACAGGGCTGACTGCCGCGGCCCGGCACCAGGTGCTCGTCCTTCGCCGACCCCTTGCCGTCGGCGAGGTGCACATGCGCGAGCCGGTCGCCCATACGGTCGACCATCGCCAGGGTGTCGGTCCGGGCGGTGGCGGTGTGCGAGAGGTCGACCGTGAAGTGCCGGTAGTCGTCCTTGGTGACGTCCCAGTCCGGGGCGTAGGCGAGCATCTCGCGGTCCCGGTAGCGCCAGGGATACATGTTCTCGACGGCGAACCGGACGTCCGTCTCGTGGGCCATCCGCCAGATGCCCGTGACGAAGTCCCGGGCGTACTGCCGCTGCCAGCGGAACGGCGGGTGCACGACGACGGTCGAGGCGCCCAGCTTCTCGGCGGCGGCCCTGGCCCGCTGGAGCTTCGTCCAGGGGTCCGTGGACCACACGCGCTGGGTGATCAGGAGGCACGGGGCGTGGACGGCGAGGATCGGAACGCCGTGGTAGTCCGAGAGGCGCCGCAGTGCCTCGATGTCCTGGCTGACCGGATCGGTCCACACCATGACCTCGACGCCGTCGTAGCCGAGCCGCGCGGCGATCTCGAAGGCCGTCGCCGTCGACTCCGGGTACACAGAGGCCGTCGACAGTGCGACCTTCGCGTCCGGGATGCGCACCACTGGTTCTGCCACGAGGGACAGCGTACGGGCCGTCGTGCGGCCCGTACCCGGGAACCCCGTGGTCCGGCGCCGGCAGTGTGACGTGTAGGACACCCCCGGGGACACCCCCGGGACACTCCCGGGCCGCGGCGGCGTCGGCCCCGTGCGGCCGCGCAGAGGCGTCCCCGGGGCACAGACGTGGCGGCTCCCCCGGGAGGTGGCCGGGACGCCGACGGGCGGGGCCGGGCGGCCCGTGTAGGGGCCGGGCGCCTCATGGAGGAGGGTACGAACCGTCGCACGGGCCGAGCGCCTACGGGGGCCGACTCCGACCGCAGCCAATCGCCTCCCACAAGAAGAGGCCGAACCCCGACGCGAGGGGCCGGACACCCGCGGGAGCGGGAGCCGGTCGGGCTCCTGCCGGGAGGGAGCCGGGACGTGTGCGCACCGGAGCCCGGCGCCGGGTGCCCCGGGTGAGATACGCACTCCGACCGGAGCGGTCTGCCGCCCGGCCGGACTCCGGCACGACACGCCGAGCGCCCAAGAGAGGTCCGGGTGCACCCGCGAGGGGCCGACCCCCGTGGGAAGGACCGGACCCCGACGGCAGCAGCCGAGCCCCCCGGGGGAGCGGATCCGGGCGCCCGCGTGCACCGGGGCGCGAGAACGGGCCGCGAGCCGGAGCCCGGCGCCCGCGTGGCCCCGTCCGTGGGGCCACGCGGCGACCCGGGCGTCCTACGGCAGGTGGTCCAGGCGGCGGAGGATCACGCCCTCGCGGAGCGCCCAGGGGCAGATCTCCAGCTCGTCGACGCCGAACAGGTCCATCGCGCCCTCGGCGACGAGCGCACCGGCGAGGAGCTGCCGGGCACGGCCCTCGGAGACACCGGGGAGCTGGGAGCGCTGGGCGGCGTTCATACCGGCCAGCTTGGGGACCCACTCCTCCAGCGCTTCGCGGGACAGCGTGCGCTCGATGTACAGGCCCTCGGCGGAGCGGGCGGCACCCGCGATCCGCGCGAGCTGTTTGAAGGTCTTGGAGGTGGCCACGACATGGTCGGGGGTGCCCAGGCGGCTGAATTCCCCGACCGTGCGGGCGATCTCCGCGCGGGCGTGGCGGCGCAGTGCCTTCACATCGGCCGGCGCGGGCGGGTCGCCGGGCAGCCAGCCCAGGGTGAGCCGACCGGCGCCCAGCGGCAGGGAGGCCGCCGCGTCGGGTTCCTCGTCGATGCCGTAGGCGACCTCCAGGGAGCCGCCGCCGATGTCGAGGACGAGGAGTCGGCCGGCGGACCAGCCGAACCAGCGGCGGGCGGCGAGGAAGGTGAGCCGCGCCTCCTCGCTGCCGGTGAGGACGGTCAGGTCTACGCCGGTCTCGTCCCGCACCCGGGCCAGGACCTGGTCCGCGTTGGTCGCCTCGCGCACCGCCGAGGTGGCGAACGGGAGGACCTCCTCGACGCCCTTGTCCTCGGCGGCTTCGAGGGCGCTCCTGATGGTGCCGATCAGGCGGTCGACGCCGTGCTCGCCGATGGCCCCGGTGTCGTCGAGGAGTTCCGCGAGCCGCAGTTCCTCCTTGTGCGAGTGCGCCGGCAGGGGGCGCGCGCCGGGGTGCGCGTCCACCACCAGCAGGTGAATCGTGTTCGATCCCACGTCGAGGACTCCGAGTCTCATAAGCGGAACGCTACTGCGCCCTCCCGCATACCCTTGCCTTGTGCCAAAGACGAAAAAGGCGAAGCAGGGCAAAAGCGCGAATCCCGCGAACGCACCGGAGCAGTCCAGGCTGCCCGGCCAGTCCATGTCCTCCCCCGTCGACGACGCCGTGAGGATCGCCGTCTCCGACGAGGTCGGACTGGACTTCGCACGGGCCTGGGTGGAATTCCCCGACCCGGCGGACGACGAGCAGCTGTTCCGTTGCGACCTGACCTGGCTCACGTCCCGCTGGAACTGCATCTTCGGCAGCGGCTGCCAGGGCATCCAGGCGGGCCGGGCCGACGACGGGTGCTGCACGCTGGGCGCGCACTTCTCGGACGAGGAGGACGAGCAGCGGGTCGCGGAGCACGTGGCGCGGCTGACCCCGGACGAGTGGCAGTTCCACGACGTCGGCACCCGGAGCGGCTGGGTGCAGATCGACGAGGAGGACGGCGAACGGCAGACCCGCAGGTGGAATGGCTCCTGCATCTTCCAGAACCGTCCGGGGTTCGCGGGCGGCGCGGGCTGTGCGCTGCACATCCTGGCGCTGCGCGAGGGCCGGGAGCCGCTGGAGACCAAGCCGGACGTGTGCTGGCAGCTGCCGGTGCGGCGCTCGTACGACTGGATCGACCGGCCGGACGACACGCGGGTGCTGCGGATCAGCATCGGCGAGTACGACCGGCGCGGCTGGGGCCCGGGCGGTCATGACCTGCACTGGTGGTGCACCAGCGCGACCTCGGCGCACGGCGCGGGCGAGCCGGTCTACGTCTCGTACCGCGCGGAGCTCACCGAGCTGATGGGCAAGGAGGGCTACGAGCAGCTGGTGCAGCTGTGCGAGCAGCGCCTCGCCTCGCGGCTGCCGCTGCTGGCCCCGCACCCGGCGGACCCGGCGGACCCGTCCTGAGACACCCGGTCGACCCGTCCTGAGGTCGTGCAGGACGCACTGCGCGCGGCGCGCCCCCGAGGGACGCCGCGCGCTTGCCGGAGGCCCTGAGCGGCGGGGCCCCGCCTGTCCCGGCGGGGGAGCGGCGGGGGCTCCGAGGGCGCGGCCTCTTGCGGCGCACCCGCTCGTACGGTCGGGTGCTCCCGGCGTGCCCACGGGGTGCGTGGCGGCGCGGACCGACGCGGCCGAGGGCCTCCGCAGACACGCCGCGAAACCGGCGAGTGAACGGGGCGACGCGTCGGCCCACCGTCAGCCCTCCGGGGCCGCGCCAGCGCTGTCAGCTCCTCCGTCAGCCCCCGGGGACCTCGTCGACCCCGTCAGCCCACCGTCAGCCCTCCGGGACCTCGCCCGGGGGCTCGGTCGGGGCGGGGGTGCCCGGGTCCGTGGGTGTCGGCGTGGGGTCGGCCGGGGGAGGTGTCGAGGGCGGCGGCTCGGTCGGCGTGGGCGTCGGCTCCGGGGAGGGCGGCGGTGTCGGCCGGGGCGGGGTCGGGGCCGGTGCCGCTCCACGCCCCGTGATCCGCACCGCTGCACCCGACGGCTCGATGCCGATGCGGGCGGTCCACGGCCCCGAGGGCTCCCGGGAGGGGTCCACGGTGACGTACACCGTGACGGACTCGCCCGGGGCGAGGGTGCCGGACGAGCGGCTCGTCCGGAGCCAGGGGGCGTCCGTCCAGACGGTCCAGGACACCGGGGCGCCGCCGGAGGCGGTCAGCGTGACGGCCGTGGCGTTCCCGGCGGACCGGGCGGTGACGGCGAGCCGGCCCGGGCCCGTGTCACCGGACCGGGCGGGCTGCGCGGTGCCGGAGCTGATGACCTCGACCGAGATGCCGGGGCCGCCGCCTGGGGCGGGGCCGTCCGAGCTGCGGGCGCTGCCCGCGTTCTCGTACCGGTCGTAGGAGCGGTCGCCCGAGCGGTCCGCCGACACCTCCGCGTCGCTCGCCGTCACGGACGTGCCGTCGTGCCCCTCGCCGGTCATCGGTGCTCCCCGGTACGCCGCCCAGAGGGCGAGCACGGGAGCCGCGACGACGGTCGCCACCACCGTCGTGGTGACCGCGCGGGCACGCATGCGGTCGCGGCGGGCGGCGTGGTCCTTGGGGTCCATCGGGAAACCGCTGCGATCGAAGCGCGGGGCCGCGGCCCGGGCCCTGGGCACGTGCAGCATCGCCATGTACACGGCGGCCCGGGACGCCTCGACCAGCGGCAGCGCCGCCGGGGTCACCGTGGAGCCGGGCCACGGGCCGGACGCGCCGACGCGCTCCGCGGTGCGCCGGCAGCGCGGGCAGTCGTCGACGTGCCGTACGAGTTCCTGGCGCAGCGCGGCGGACACCAGGACCTGGTGGTCGGCGGTGAGCCGCGCGACGGTCGGGCAGTTGCCGGTCTCCACGACGGCGAGCGCGGCCCGGGTCCGCTCGACCTCGCAGGCGGCCGAGGCGAGCAGCTCACGGGCGGCCGCGGGCGTCAGGCCGAGGACAGCTGCGACCTCGCCCCGGCCCAGCTGGTGCCGTACGGCGAGTTCGAGGGATTCGCGCTGTTCGGGCGTGGTGCCGGCGGCCTCCGGCCAGGCCAGCCGGGACAGTTCAGCGCGGCGCTGCGCCATGGCCTCCTCGGAGAGGGGCGGCTTCCCGGCCGGCACCCGGCGGCCGGCCTGCGAGCAGGAGGCGGGCGCAGAGGGCGCGTCCCCGGGGCCTCGCCGGAGGGCGTGCGCCACCTGGCGCTCCCGTTTGCGCTCCCCCAGCCGCCGCAGACACGACCAGCGGGCGAGCGCGTACAGCCAGGCCCTGCGCTCCGCTTCGCCGCCGGGACACCGGCCGTGGTTCCGCTCGGCGATGGCCAGGACGTCGCCGAGCACGGCCGTCGCCTCGTCGTGCTCGCACAGGACGGAGAGGCAGTAGGTGAACAGCCCGTCCAGGTACGGCTCGTAGCGCGCCGGCGGCTGCTGCGCGACGGTACGGGACGCCCGGCGCTGCTCCCGGTGTGCGCCGTTCGAGTGCATGGGGTGTTCCGGCCTGCTGCTCATCACCCGGTGACCGTAGGGGCCGATTGCACGACCCTTCGTACCGGTTGGCCGCATTTAATGCTTACGGGTGAACGTATCCCTCGAAAGGGGACAGCGGGGTGGCGCACGGTCGTCGGACCCCTCTATGGACTCCGTCCTCCCGTCCATGGGCTCCGTGCCGGAGGGCGGACCGGGGACCGGCCCACCGTTGTCAGTGGGCACCGATACGGTGACGCCATGGCTCCCCGTACCAAATCCGCGAAGGACCGGCCGTCCTACCGCTGCACCGAGTGCGGCTGGACGACCGCCAAGTGGCTCGGCCGTTGCCCCGAGTGCCAGGCGTGGGGCACGGTCGAGGAGTTCGGGGCGCCCGCCGTCCGGACGACCGCCGCCGGACGCGTCTCCACCGCCGCGCTGCCCATCGGGCAGGTCGACGGCCGGCAGGCCACGGCCCGTTCCACAGGGGTGGACGAGCTGGACCGGGTGCTGGGCGGCGGACTGGTGCCGGGCGCGGTGGTGCTGCTCGCCGGCGAGCCCGGCGTCGGCAAGTCCACGCTGCTGCTGGACGTCGCCGCGAAGGCGGCGAGCGACGAGCACCGCACCCTCTACGTCACGGGCGAGGAGTCCGCGAGCCAGGTGCGGCTGCGCGCCGACCGGATCAACGCGCTGAACGACCACCTCTATCTCGCGGCCGAGACGGACCTGTCGGCGGTGCTCGGTCATCTGGACGCGGTCAAGCCGTCCCTGCTGATCCTGGACTCCGTGCAGACCGTCGCCTCGCCCGAGATCGACGGTGCGCCCGGCGGCATGGCCCAGGTCCGCGAGGTGGCGGGGGCACTGATCAGGGCCTCCAAGGAGCGCGGCATGTCCACGCTGCTCGTGGGCCACGTCACCAAGGACGGGGCGATCGCGGGACCGCGGCTGCTGGAGCACCTGGTGGATGTGGTGCTGCACTTCGAGGGCGACCGGCACGCCCGGCTGCGGCTGGTGCGGGGCGTGAAGAACCGGTACGGAGCCACGGACGAGGTCGGCTGCTTCGAGCTGCACGACGAGGGGATCACCGGCCTCGCCGACCCGTCCGGCCTGTTCCTCACCCGCCGTGCCGAACCGGTCCCGGGCACCTGTCTGACCGTCACCCTGGAGGGCCGCCGGCCTCTGGTCGCCGAGGTGCAGGCGCTCACCGTCGACTCCCAGATCCCCTCGCCCCGGCGCACCACGTCGGGGCTGGAGACGTCCCGGGTGTCGATGATGCTGGCGGTGCTGGAGCAGCGTGGCCGGATCAGCGCGCTCGGGAAGCGGGACATCTACAGCGCGACGGTCGGCGGGGTGAAGCTCTCCGAGCCGGCCGCGGACCTCGCGATCGCCCTGGCGCTGGCCAGCGCGGCCAGCGACACCCCGCTGCCGAAGAACCTCGTCGCGATCGGCGAAGTGGGCCTCGCGGGCGAGGTCAGGCGGGTGACCGGAGTCCAGCGCCGGCTCGCCGAGGCGCACCGGCTGGGCTTCACCCATGCCCTGGTGCCGGGTGATCCGGGCAAGGTCCCTCCCGGGATGAAGGTGATCGAGGTCGCCGACATGGGGGACGCGCTGAGGGTCCTTCCCCGCCGCTCTCGCGGACAGGCCCCCCAGGAGGAGGACGCGCGCCGGTAGACTTTGCGCAGGTCTCGCCCGTCCGTACGACCGGCACGCGGGCCACGAGGCCGACCGGAACACGGCCTGGAGGCCACGAAGGGCATCGCAAACCTGCGACCGGAGGAGTGCAGTGGCAGCCAGCGACCGGGCAGCAGCACCCGGAAAGTCCGGGCAGGGCACCGGTAACGAAGCGCTGATGCGTGCCGCGCTGAGCGCGGTCGCGCCCGGCACGGCGCTTCGTGACGGTCTCGAGCGCATCCTGCGCGGCAACACCGGCGGACTGATCGTCCTCGGCATGGACAAGTCGGTCGAGGGGATGTGCACCGGCGGCTTCGTCATCGACGTGGAGTTCACCGCGACCCGGCTGCGCGAGCTGTGCAAGCTCGACGGCGCGCTGGTCCTCGACAAGGACATCTCCAAGATCCACCGCGCCGGCGTGCAGTTGGTCCCGGACGCGTCCATCCCGACCGAGGAGACCGGCACCCGGCACCGCACCGCGGACCGGGTGTCCAAGCAGTGCGGCTTCCCCGTGGTGTCCGTGTCCCAGTCGATGCGGCTCATCGCGCTGTACGTGGACGGCGAACGCCGCGTACTGGAGGAGTCGGCCGCGATCCTCTCCCGGGCGAACCAGGCGCTCGCCACCCTGGAGCGGTACAAGCTCCGGCTCGACGAGGTCGCCGGCACCCTCTCCGCCCTGGAGATCGAGGACCTGGTCACGGTCCGGGACGTGACGGCGGTGGCGCAGCGCCTGGAGATGGTGCGCCGCATCGCCACGGAAATCGCCGAGTACGTCGTCGAGTTGGGTACGGACGGCCGACTCCTCGCGCTCCAACTGGACGAGTTGATCGCGGGCGTCGAACCGGAGCGCGAACTCGTGCTCCGCGACTACGTCCCCCAGCCGTCGGGGAAGCGGACCCGCACGGTCGACGAGGCCCTCTCGGACCTGGACTCGCTCACCCATGCCGAGCTGCTCGAACTCCCAATCGTCGCCCGCTCCTTGGGCTACAGCGGCTCTCCCGAGACCCTGGACTCCGCGGTGTCGCCGCGCGGTTACCGGCTCCTCGCGAAGGTCCCGCGCCTCCCCGGCGCCGTCATCGAGCGGCTCGTCGAGCACTTCGGCAGTCTGCAGAAGCTGCTCGCCGCCAGTGTCGACGACCTCATGGCCGTCGAGGGTGTCGGCGAGGCCCGTGCGCGCAGCGTCCGGGAGGGGCTGTCCCGGCTGGCCGAGTCGTCGATCCTGGAGCGCTACGTCTGACCTCTGACCGGCCTCGCCGCGCTCACTGCCGCCGCCCTCGCCGGCGGCTGGTCGGCCCCGTGTCCGACCGGACGGATCAGTCCTTGGCGAGCACGAAGGACGCCCGCGCCACCGAGTGCGCCGGCATCTTCACCTCGACCAGGTAGGTGCCGGGACCGGCCTGGCCCGGAGGCGGGGTCGCACACTGCGGCGCGCTCCGCCGGCGGTCCCACTCCACGGTGTGTGTGATGGTCGAACCGGCCGGCACCTCCAGCAGCAGACTCCCGGCGTTCTTCGGGCAGTCGGCAGACGACCAGACATGACCGCCGGCCTCGGTGATCGAGAACACCGCCGCCTTCGGGCCGAAGTCCGCCTTGCACGTGACCCCGGACGTGTTCCTCGCGGCCAGCTCGAACTTCGGGCGGCCATCGGGCGCGTACTGCAGCTCGGTGCTCCGCAGGGACAGCTGGACGGCGCCCGGTGCGCAGTCGGGCAGTCGTGATCCGGCGGCGACGGGGCGGCCGGCGCGACCCGTGCCCTTCCCCGAGCCGCCCGTACCGGACGTAACCGAGCCGGAGTCCGCACCGGTGCCCGCGTCGGTCCCCGCACCCGTGCCGTCGCCGCTGTCGTCGCCGGTACCGGCGTCCGCCCCTGCGTCGGCGCCGGACTCGTCACGCCCGCCGGGACCGGTGCCGATCGCGGGTCCGGACCGGGACGGCCCGGGAGTGATCGACGTCGCGGGGCCCGATCCCTTGGCGTCCTCGATGGTGTCGCCGTCGCCCTTCGAACCGACGACCCACGCGACGACCAGCGCGAGCACCGCCAGGACGGACAGCGCAACTGCCCTCCGTCGCCAGTAGATGGAGGAGGGAAGCGGCCCGACCGGATTGCGCAGAGATCCCACGCACCGAACTGTACGAGAGATCCGGTCCAACTCAGGTCACCGGAGCCGCTCGTACGCCATCTTTTGCGGATCATCGGCCCGGCCAGGGGGAGTTCATGTGCCCAGGGTGACGCAGTGGCCCTGATCCGTACTGTGCGTCACCGGGACGCGAAGGCGGTCGGCGCCACCGCGGACGACGCGAAGGCGGTCGGCGCCACCGCGGACGACGCGAAGACGGTCGGCGCCACCGCGGACGACGCGAAGACGGCCGGCGTACTCGCCTCGCCCGCGCTCGCGGTCGCACCCGCGACAGCCCATCGGTACCGGCCCCATACGGCTCACGGCAGGCAGCGGCCCACGGCAGCCGGGCGACGCGCCGCCCGACACACCACGCCGAAGCCGCGCCCCGGTCCCGGCGGCCCCCTCCCCGCGCCACGCGGGTGCCACGGAGACCCCGCTCCCGCCCCGCCCTCGCGACCGCGCCCGGCGGTCGCCGACGGTTGCCAGCGCACGATCCCGGCGCACGATCCGGTGCGGCACGCCGCGCCCCTGCCGTCCGTGGGACGAATCCGTGCCAGGATCGGAGGTGCCATGACTGCGACGACTGCATCCCCCGCCTCCCCGTCCCCCGCTCCCGAGGTGCTGCACGAACCCGTCATCGACTGGTTCGCGGGGCACGCCCGGGACCTGCCCTGGCGTCGGCCGGACGCGGGGGCCTGGGGCGTGATGGTGAGTGAGTTCATGCTTCAGCAGACGCCCGTGAGCCGGGTGCTGCCGGTGTACGAGCAGTGGCTGGAGCGCTGGCCGCGGCCGGCGGACCTGGCCGCGGAGCCGCCGGGTGAGGCGGTGCGCGCCTGGGGCCGGCTCGGCTATCCGCGGCGCGCGCTGCGGCTGCACGCCGCGGCGACGGCCATAGCGGAACGGCACGGCGGCGATGTGCCCAGCGACCACGGGCAGTTGCTGGCCCTGCCGGGCATCGGCGAGTACACGGCAGCCGCGGTGGCGTCGTTCGCGTACGGGCAGCGGCACGCCGTACTCGACACGAACGTGCGCAGGGTGTTCGCCCGCGCGGTGACCGGTGTGCAGTACCCGCCGAACGCCACGACCGCGGCCGAGCGGAGGCTCGCGCGGGCGCTGCTGCCCGAGGACGACGCCACGGCCGCGCGCTGGGCCGCAGCATCGATGGAGCTGGGCGCACTGGTCTGCACCGCGCGGAGCGAGGACTGCGGGCGCTGCCCGATCGCCGCGCAGTGCGCGTGGCGGCTGGCGGGCAAACCGGCTCACGAGGGTCCGGCGCGGCGCGGCCAGACGTACGCCGGTACGGACCGTCAGGTGCGCGGCAAACTGCTCGCCGTGCTGCGCGAGGCACTGCATCCCGTACCGCGGGCGGCACTCGACGCCGTGTGGGGCGATCCGGTGCAGCGTGCCCGGGCGCTGGACGGGCTGGTCGCGGACGGGCTCGTGGAGCCGCTCGCGAACGGCACCTTCCGTCTCCCGCTGGCCTGAACCCGAAACCTCCGCCGGGTCCGCTGTTACACAACCGATGGGTAGCCGTGCGTCCTCCTACGGCTTCCGCGGACAGCCTCGTGACAACCGCTCCGTAGTTTCTTCGCCGAAGAGGAACGGAAACGGGGTCGGAGGCGGTTGGTCATGGCGCACGGCAAGGTGTTGGAGTTCGAGGAGTACGTACGCACCCGGCAGGACGCGCTCCTGCGCAGTGCCCGGCGCCTCGTCCCCGACCCGGTCGACGCACAGGACCTGTTGCAGACCGCGCTGGTCAGGACGTACGGCCGGTGGGACGGCATAGCCGACAAGAACCTCGCGGACGCCTATCTGCGACGCGTGATGATCAACACGCGCACCGAGTGGTGGCGCGCCCGCAAGCTCGAAGAGGTGCCCACCGAGGAACTGCCGGACGCGAGCGTCGAGGACGGCGCCGACCAGCGTGCGGACCGTGCCCTGCTGATGGACGTGCTGAAGGTTCTGGCACCCAAGCAGCGCAGCGTGGTCGTGCTGCGACACTGGGAGCAGATGAGCACGGAGGAGACGGCCGCCGCCCTCGGTATGTCGGCCGGTACGGTCAAGAGCACGCTGCACCGGGCATTGGCCCGGCTCCGGCAGGAGCTGGAGAGCCGCGAGGTGGATGCCCGCGCGCTGGAGCGCTCGGAGCACGGAAGGCGGGAGCGTTGCGCGGCCTAGGCACCAGGGGCTCGGACACGATCTCGTGGACGGCGGGGACAACGGCGGTGGCCGGGGTCGCCGCCTTCGCCCTGTTGGTCGCCGGGTGCGACGCGGGCGGCACGGGCATCCGTGACGAGGGTCCCGCGCACAGCGACAAGGTCGTACAGTCCTCGCCCGGTGCCGGCTCCGGCGCCTCGGCCCCGGAGCGGGCCGCCGACCGGGTCGACGCGGTGGCTCTGCTCCGGGACGACCCCAAGGTCGGCGCGGAGGTCAAGGACGCCCTGAAGCCGTGCGCCGGCGACGACTACCCGGTCGACGTGTCGTACGGGAGGCTGACCGGCGGCACGGTCGAGGACGTGGTCGTCAACGTGATGACCTGCGCCGACGGCGTGGGCATCGGGGCGTATGTGTACCGGCGCAACGGTGACGCGTACGAGAACGTCTTCTCGGCGGAGGAGCCGCCGGTCTACGCGGAGATCGACCGCGGCGACCTCGTCGTCACCCTGCAGGTGTACGCCAAGGAGGACGCCGTGGCGTATCCCTCCGGCGAGGACGTGATCACCTACGGCTGGTCGGGCACGGCCTTCCGGGTGGAGGACAAGGTGCACAACGACTACAGCAAGGCGGTCGGTAACGGGAACCAGGGTCCCGACGCCGCCGCCCCGGTGGAGAACTGAGAGCAGCGGGATGGCCGAGACACATGTCCTGTTCGTCGAGGACGACGACGTCATCCGGGAGGCGACGCAACTCGCCCTGGAACGTGACGGCTTCACCGTCACGGCGATGCCCGACGGCCTGTCGGGCCTGGAGGCGTTCCGCGCGGACCGTCCGGACATCGCGCTCCTCGACGTGATGGTGCCGGGTCTGGACGGGGTGAGCCTGTGCCGCCGGATCCGTGACGAGTCGAACGTCCCGGTGATCATGCTGTCGGCGCGGGCCGACTCGATCGACGTCGTCCTCGGTCTGGAGGCCGGGGCCGACGACTACGTCACCAAGCCGTTCGACGGTGCGGTGCTGGTCGCCAGGATCCGTGCAGTGCTGCGCCGCTTCGGTCACGCGAGCGGCGCAGGCTCCGCCGACCGGGACGAGCAACCGGTCGGCGGTGTGCTCACCTTCGGCGGGCTGGAGGTCGACACCGAGGGCATGGAGGTCCGCAAGGACGGCGCCCCGGTGTCCCTGACACCCACCGAGATGCGGCTGCTGCTGGAGTTCTCGTCCGCTCCGGGGACCGTGCTCTCCCGTGACAAGCTGCTGGAACGCGTGTGGGACTACGGCTGGGGCGGAGACACCCGGGTCGTGGACGTCCATGTGCAGCGGCTCCGCGCCAAGATCGGTCAGGACAGGATCGAAACCGTCCGCGGCTTCGGCTACAAGCTCAAGGCATGAGGCCGCCGGTTCTGCGCACCGGTGTCCGCTGGAAGATCGCCATCGCGATCGCGGCCGTCGGCGCACTCGTCGCAGTCGCCCTCAGTCTTGTCGTGCACAACGCAGCCCGGGTGTCGATGCTCGACAACGCCCGCGACGTACAGCTCGACCGGGTGATGTTCGCCAGGAGCATCTACGAGCGCACCAAGGAGCCGCTGTTCGGCAGCAAGCTCAACGATCCCGCGCTCCCCCCGGAGCTGAAGGAGAAGATCGAGCGGGGGCGTCGGGCCACCCATGTGGAGGAACGGGCGGACGGAGCACCGGACGTCTGGGCGGCGGTGCCCGTCAGCAACGGCTCGCTGTCGCTCCACAAACGGTTCACCGACCGCAACGCCGGCGTCCTGAAGGACCTGGACCGGGCACTGATCATCGGTTCGGTGTCGGTCGTCTTCTTCGGCTGCGCGCTGGGCATCCTGATCGGCGGTCAGTTGTCGCACCGGCTGCGCAAGGCGGCCGCGGCGGCGGGCCGGGTCGCCCAGGGCAACACGGACGTTCGGGTCAGGGACGCCGTCGGCGGCTTCGTGCAGGACGAGACGGACGACCTGGCGCGCGCGGTGGACGCCATGGCGGACGCACTGCAGCAGCGCATCGAGGCGGAGCGCCGGGTCACCGCGGATATCGCGCACGAGCTGCGCACCCCGGTCACGGGGCTGCTGACTGCGGCCGAACTGCTGCCGCCGGGCCGGCCCACGGAGCTGGTGCACAACCGCGCCCAGGCGCTGCGCACGCTGGTGGAGGACGTCCTGGAAGTGGCACGGCTCGACGGTGCGTCGGAGCGGGCCGAGCTCCAGGAGATCGCCCTCGGCGAGTTCGTCACCCGCAGGGTGCAGGTGCTGGCCCCCGAGGCCACGGTGCGGGTGGTGCACGAGGCATGGGTGAACACCGACCCGCGCCGGCTGGAGCGGATCATCGGCAACCTCCTCGGCAACGCGGCGAAGCACGGCAAGCCGGGTGTCGAGGTCATCGTCGAGGGCCGGGTGGTGCGGGTGCGCGACCACGGCCCCGGCTTCCCGGAGGAGCTGCTGCTCGAAGGCCCGAGCCGGTTCCGTACCGGCAGCAAGGACCGGGGGCACGGGCACGGTCTCGGCCTCACCATCGCGGTGGGACAGGCACGCGTCCTGGGCGCACGGCTCACCTTCCGCAATGCCGCACCCCCGTCGGGCGCGGCCAGGGGCGGCGGCAGCGGGGGCGCGATCGCCGTGCTGTGGCTCCCGGAGCACGCGCCGACGAACACGGGGAGCTTTCCGATGCTCGATACGGCCTGAGTCCGGGTGCTGAATACGACGCTGAATACGACGAGGCCACAGGGGGTGGACACGACGCCCGGGCCTTGAGGGTCTCGTAGTCGCCGCGGCAGTCGTCCGTGCGGAACGCGCCCGCTCCGATCACGCCCTTGCCGACCGCTTTCCCGGCACGCGCCGCTGACAACGGCCCCCGCGCTGCTGCGCGGGGGCGGGAGTCCAAGGTTGCTGACGGGGCCGACGCGGTCAGCCGGCGGCGGGGGCGGCCTTCTCCGTGGTGGTGGCCTCAGCGGAGGCGGCCTTCTCCGCGGGGGCGGGACCGGCACCCCGCAGCGGGACCTCCTTGACGAAGAAGGCCGCGACGAAGGCGATCACCGCGATGGCCGAGCCGAGCAGGAACGCCGCGTGCGTGCCGGAGGAGACGGCGAACTGGTAGGCCTCACGAACCGCTTCCGGGAGCTTCGCCAGGCTCGCGGCGTCGAGCTGGGCGGACTGCTGGGTGGCTCCGGCCGCCGCGTCCCCGCCGCGCGCGGTCATCTCGTCCTGGACGCGGGAGGTGAACAGCGCTCCCATGATCGAGACACCGAAGGAGCTGCCGAGCGTGCGGAACAGGGTGGTCGAGGAGGACGCCACACCCATGTCCTTCATCTCGACGCTGTTCTGCGCCACCAGCATGGTGATCTGCATCAGGAAGCCCATGCCGGCGCCGAGCACCGCCATGTAGAGGCCGGAGGTGAGCCGGGAGGTGCCGGTGTCCATCTGCGCCAGCAGGAACAGGCCCACGACCATGAGCGCACCGCCGGCGATCGGGAAGACCTTGTACTTGCCGCTGTTGGTGGTGACCCGGCCGGCGATCAGCGAGACGGCCATCATCGACAGCAGCATCGGGAGCAGCAGCAGACCGGAGTTGGTCGCCGAGGCGCCCTGGACGGACTGCTGGTAGAGCGGCAGGAAGAGCACGGCGCCGAACATGACGAAGCCGGTCAGGAAGCCGATCACCGACATGAGGGTGAAGTTGCGGCTGCGGAAGATGTGCAGCGGCATGATCGGCTCGGCGGCCCGGGTCTCGACGAACAGGAAGGCGGCGAGCGCGAGCACACCGACCGCGATGAGCCCCAGGATCTCGGCGGAGCCCCAGGTGTACTCCGTACCGCCCCAGGTGGTGACCAGCACGATCGCGGTGATACCGACGGTCAGCAGGGCGGCACCCAGGTAGTCGATGCGGGCCTTCGGGCGCTTCGTCTTCGGCAGATGGAGCACGGTCACGAGCATGGCGAGGGCGACCGCACCGAGCGGCAGGTTGATGTAGAAGCTCCAGCGCCAGCCCCAGTGGTCGGTGATGCCGCCGCCGACGAGGGGTCCGCCGATCATGGCGAGGGCCATGACGCCGGCCATCATGCCCTGGTACTTGCCGCGGTCGCGGGGCGGAATGAGGTCACCGATGATCGCCATGACGCCGACCATGAGACCGCCGGCGCCGAGGCCCTGCACGGCGCGGAAGCCGATCAGCTGGCCCATGTCCTGGGCCATGCCGCTGAGGGCCGAGCCCGCCAGGAAGACCACGATCGAGGCGAGGAAGACGCCCTTGCGGCCGTACATGTCGCCGAGCTTGCCCCAGATGGGGGTGGAGGCGGCGGTCGCGAGGGTGTAGGCGGTGACCACCCAGGACAGGTGTTCCAGACCGCCGAGCTCACCGACGATCGTCGGCATCGCGGTACCGATGATCATGTTGTCGAGCATCGCGAGCAGCATCGCGATCATGAGGGCCAGCAGCACCACCCGGACGCCGCGGGCTTCCGGGGCTCCGGCATCGGCGGCGACCGTCCCCTTCTCGGTCCCGATGGCCGGTCCGGCGTCGGCCGGGGGCCGTTTCTGCTCGCCCGGTTGTCCGCTCTGGGCGACCGTCGCTGTCCTGTCCGCTGGCATACCCACTCCCCTGGTACTTACTTGCCGCCCGGCAAGTCAATAGACTTGGGGACCGTAGCCCGCCAACTTGCCGGGCGTCAAGTAAGTTTTCCGGGAGCAGGATGTGAACAGCAGGCAGCAGCCGCGCCGCGGGGACACCCGTCAGCGCATCCAGGACGTCGCCCTGGAACTCTTCGCCGAGCAGGGGTACGAGAAGACCTCACTGCGGGAGATCGCCGAGCGCCTGGACGTCACCAAGGCGGCGCTGTACTACCACTTCAAGACCAAGGAAGACATCCTGATCAGCCTCTTCCAGGACCTCACCCGGCCCATCGACGAGCTGATCGAGTGGGGGCACACCCAGCCCCGCACCCTGGAGACCAAGAAAGAGATCCTCCGCCGCTACCACGCGGCGCTTGTCGGCGCGTCCCCGCTCTTCCGCTTCATGCAGGAGAACCAGGCCACCGTGCGCGAGCTCAGCATCGGCGAGACCTTCAAGGAGCGCATGGTCACGATGACCCAGCTGGTCCAGGAACCCGATTCCACGATGGCCGACCGGGTCCGCTGCATCAGCGCGCTGTTCTCGATGCACGCCGGCATGTTCTTCATGCAGAACATCGAAGGCGACCCCGAGGAGAAGCGCGAAGCCGTCCTCGAAGTCGCCATCGATCTGGTGACCCAGGCGCACCGGAAGGGTCAGAGGGACACGCCCACCGAACGCAGGTAGGCCGCCGGGTTGATCGCGGAGCCGTAGTTCGGGGTGGTGCGGACCTCGAAGTGCAGGTGCGGGCCGCTGGAGTTGCCGGTGTTGCCGGAGAGGGCGATGGTCTGGCCGACGTTCACGGACTGGCCGACGCGAACGTTGATCTTCGACAAGTGGGCGTACTGCGTGTAGGTCGTGCCGCCGTGCTTGATCACGATCGCGTTGCCGTACGCGGGGCCGTCACCGCCGCCGTTCGGGCCGGCCTTGACGACGACGCCCTTGGAGGCGGCCTTCACCGGGGTGCCGACCGGGACGGCGAAGTCCTGGCCGGAGTGCTTCTGCGACCACATGCCGCCCGCCTGGGCGAAGCTCGCGGACAGGGTGTATCCGGAGACGGGGCGGACCCAGGAGCCGGCGGCCTTGGCGAGCTTGCCGGTCTTCGCGGCGGTGGCGGTGGTCGCCGCCGCGGGAGCGACACCGGCGGCCCCCGTCGCAGCGGACGCCACGCCGGTCCCCAGGACCGCCGAAACACCGATGCCGGCAACGGCCACGACGGCACGGGTGCGGGTCGACGACTTGGAGCTGCGGAACGAGATGCGCTTCGACATTCGGGGGTGTACCTCCGGGATGAAGTGACCTGGCACGTGGTGCGCCGGGCTGGCCACACCTTGGTAACCCGAACCGTGCAAATCGCTCAAACACCCCATCTACTACACAAACACGTACGATCCAGAGCGATCGACCCTTTTACCACGGCACCTTCCCCCTAAGCCTTTTAGTACGTGACGTGGGCCACGTGCGGCGTGTCACCGCCGGTGGGACCAAAGGCCCTACGGCCAGGGACCTTTGGCGAGCAACCACGAGGAGGTCCCGGAACTGCGCAGGGCATGCCCGTCGTGCCCTCGAACCCGCTTGGGCGTGACGTCGAGGCCCATCGAAACGACCCGCCCGGGCATGCCGTCGCGCCCCCTCGAACAGCCCGCCGGGGCATCCCGGACCGAGCCGCCCGGACACTCCCAGGCGGCCCGCCCGGGCACCCCGAAGGACGCCCGGCACGGCGGTCGGCTCACCAGGGCACCGCCCATCAGCGGAGCCCGGCATCGGCAGAACCAGCGATCAGCGGAGCCGGGCGGCGACAGCGTCGGACATCCCGAGAGCCGTGGGACGGAACGCCCGGCCGTCGGAGGCGCCGTGCCGCCCCCGGAGCCGGGGGCAGCACGGCTGGACCGGTGGTGCCCACACAGCCCCCTCAGAGTCCGCCCGAGGCCCGCAGAGACCTCAAAGGGCAGGGCCGGGCCCGCCGCGCACGACGGGCCCGGCGACGTCCGCCGCCGGCGGTGCCCGCCCATGGAAACCGCCCAGGCACACAAAAGGCACCGGCCCGGCCGGGGGCACAAAAGGGGCTGCCCCGGACCGTCATCGGACGGTCCGGGGCAGCCCCTGTCAGGCTCCCTGGCGGGCGCTTACGCGTCCTTGCTCAGGTTCGGTCCGGTGCTGCCACCGGCGGTGGACTCGATCGGGGGAACGTCGGGCAGGGCCGACTTCTCCTCGCCGCGGAAGGTGAACTTCTTGGCCTCACCCTCGCCCTCGGTGTCCACGACCACGATGTGACCGGGGCGCAGCTCACCGAAGAGGATCTTCTCGGAGAGGATGTCCTCGATCTCGCGCTGGATGGTCCGGCGCAGCGGGCGGGCACCCAGGACCGGGTCGTAGCCCTTCTTCGCGAGCAGGAGCTTCGCGTCCTGGCTGAGCTCGATGCCCATGTCGCGGTCCTTGAGGCGCTCGTCCACCTTGGCGATCATCAGGTCGACGATCTGGATGATGTCGTCCTGGGACAGCTGGTGGAACACCACCGTGTCGTCGACACGGTTCAGGAACTCGGGCCGGAAGTGCTGCTTCAGCTCTTCGTTGACCTTCGCCTTCATGCGCTCGTAGCCGGTCTTGACGTCGCCCTGGGCGGCGAAGCCCAGGTTGAAGCCCTTGGAAATGTCCCGGGTCCCGAGGTTGGTCGTCATGATGATGACCGTGTTCTTGAAGTCCACGACCCGGCCCTGGGAGTCGGTCAGGCGACCGTCCTCCAGGATCTGGAGAAGGGAATTGAAGATATCGGGGTGGGCCTTCTCCACCTCGTCGAAGAGGACGACGGAGAACGGCTTGCGGCGGACCTTCTCGGTCAGCTGGCCGCCCTCTTCGTAACCCACGTAACCGGGCGGGGATCCGAAGAGACGCGAAACCGTGTGCTTCTCGCTGAACTCCGACATGTCGAGGGAGATGAGCGCGTCCTCGTCGCCGAAGAGGAATTCCGCGAGCGTCTTGGAAAGCTCGGTCTTTCCGACGCCGGACGGGCCGGCGAAGATGAACGAGCCACCGGGGCGCTTCGGGTCCTTCAGACCGGCGCGGGTACGCCGGATCGCCTGGGACAGGGCCTTGATGGCGTCCTTCTGGCCGATGACGCGCTTGTGGAGCTCGTCCTCCATGCGCAGCAGCCGGGAGGACTCCTCCTCGGTGAGCTTGAAGACCGGGATGCCCGTGGCGGTGGCCAGGACCTCGGCGATCAGCTCGCCGTCGACCTCGGCGACGACGTCCATGTCGCCGGCCTTCCACTCCTTCTCCCGCTTGGCCTTGGCGGCCAGGAGCTGCTTCTCCTTGTCGCGCAGGGATGCGGCCTTCTCGAAGTCCTGCGCGTCGATCGCGGACTCCTTGTCGCGGCGGACACCGGCGATCTTCTCGTCGAACTCGCGCAGGTCCGGCGGCGCGGTCATCCGGCGGATGCGCATCCTGGAACCGGCCTCGTCGATCAGGTCGATCGCCTTGTCCGGCAGGAAGCGGTCCGAGATGTAGCGGTCGGCCAGGGTGGCGGCCTGGACCAGCGCCTCGTCCGTGATGGAGACGCGGTGGTGCGCCTCGTAGCGGTCGCGCAGGCCCTTGAGGATCTCGATGGTGTGCGGCAGCGAGGGCTCCGCGACCTGGATCGGCTGGAAGCGGCGCTCCAGCGCGGCGTCCTTCTCGAGGTGCTTGCGGTACTCGTCGAGCGTGGTGGCACCGATGGTCTGGAGCTCACCGCGGGCGAGCATCGGCTTCAGGATCGACGCGGCGTCGATGGCGCCCTCGGCGGCGCCCGCGCCGACCAGGGTGTGCAGCTCGTCGATGAACAGGATGATGTCGCCGCGGGTGCGGATCTCCTTGAGGACCTTCTTCAGTCGCTCCTCGAAGTCACCGCGGTACCGGGAGCCGGCGACCAGGGCACCGAGGTCGAGGGTGTAGAGGTGCTTGTCCTTGAGGGTCTCGGGCACCTCGCCCTTGACGATGGCCTGCGCCAGTCCCTCGACGACCGCCGTCTTGCCGACGCCGGGCTCGCCGATGAGGACCGGGTTGTTCTTGGTGCGGCGGGACAGCACCTGCATGACCCGCTCGATCTCCTTCTCGCGCCCGATGACCGGGTCGAGCTTGGACTCGCGGGCGGCCTGCGTGAGGTTGCGGCCGAACTGGTCCAGGACGAGCGAGGTCGAGGGGGTGCCCTCGGCCGGACCGCCTGCCGTGGCCGCCTCCTTGCCGCCGGAGTAGCCGGAGAGCAGCTGGATGACCTGCTGGCGCACCCGGTTCAGGTCGGCGCCGAGCTTCACGAGGACCTGGGCGGCGACACCCTCGCCCTCGCGGATCAGGCCGAGCAGGATGTGCTCGGTGCCGATGTAGTTGTGGCCCAGCTGGAGGGCCTCGCGGAGCGACAGCTCCAGGACCTTCTTGGCACGGGGGGTGAAGGGGATGTGCCCGGACGGGGCCTGCTGGCCCTGGCCGATGATCTCCTCCACCTGCTGGCGGACCGCCTCGAGCGAAATGCCGAGGCTCTCCAGGGCCTTAGCGGCGACACCCTCACCCTCGTGGATCAAGCCCAGGAGGATGTGCTCGGTGCCGATGTAGTTGTGGTTGAGCATCCGGGCTTCTTCCTGAGCCAGGACGACAACCCGCCGCGCGCGGTCGGTGAACCTCTCGAACATCGTTAATCGCTCCTCAGAGCGGTCAGTCAGTTAGGGGTCGATCCCCTCCCTGTCCTTCCGCAGCTTAGTCCCGCAAGCGGGGACCGCTCATTCCAACTGCCGACACCCGTCCGGATCACCCCCGTAAAGGAGCGAGCATTGCTGCCCGAACAGCCGACAACAGCCCTAACCCGATGGTGCGAGACGATGTTCCCGCAGGCCAGGCGGTTACCCCCGCCATCAGTACGCCGATGGCGAACGTGAGACGCCCCGGACCCGCGTGTCGCCCCTCCCCACTAGGGATGTCTTACCCGTATGTACTGACACTCCATGCGGCACACCCCGGTTCCCTCCGCTACGGGCGAACACCCTTGCGCCCGCGAATGCCTCCACACGCCCCGCACACATCGACGGAATGCATCGTTCCAGGCGCGGAACGTGACCTCGGTGGGAGTGGAGCAGTTCTCCCGGACATGGCCGTCACCGTTCCCGCACCGCGCACTCCGTCCGACGGGGAAGCCGCCATGCCCGGCGGAGAGTTCGCACAGTGGTACGAGCAGGAGCTCGGCTGGGCAGCCGTGGAGGGTCCGCCCGCACGACTGCGGACCGGGGTGCGGTTCGACGTGCTCGAAGTGCCCGCGGTCGCGGGAATGGCAGCGCTGCGGCGCCTGGGCGACCGGACCGGACCGGTGGTTCTGAGGGGGCGGCGGCTGGGGCTGCTGGTGGCCGCGGGAACAGCCGAGGAGCTGCCGGGGCTGCTCGACTGGCTGCAGTGGGGCGGAATCGCCCTGGACCTGACGGCGGTCGGGGCCGGCGGGACGATCACCGCGCCGGTGCCGCCCGGACATCCGGTCCCGGCGTCCCGGGGGGCCGCCGTGTCCGTATGGCTGCGGCCCCCCGAGCCGGGAAGCGAGATCGAACCGGTGCTGCCGGCCCTTGCCCCGTGGTCGCCGTCCGGGTGCGACGTCGCCGGGCTCGGGGGGTCTGCGGACGCCCCCGGTCTCGTACGGCTCGTGGACACGGCGGCAACCGAATGCCACCGCGCCCGCCTGCTGGGTGTGCGCTCACACCGGGGGCAGGGGGCCGTGGAAAGAACGGCGGATCAGCCGTTGGCCTTCTCGTAGGCCTCCTTGATGTCCGCCGGCACACGGCCGCGGTCATTCACGTTGTAGCCGTTCTCCTTGGCCCACGCGCGGATCTTCGCCGTGTCCGGGCCGGCCCCGGCAGAAGTCCGGGCCTTGCCCCGGGCGGCAGCGGCACGTCCGCCCGTCCGGCGCGCGGCCTTCACGTACTCCGCGAGGGACTCGCGCAGCTTGTCCGCGTTGGCGGTGGTGAGGTCGATCTCGTACGTCTTGCCATCCAGAGCGAACGTCACCGTCTCGTCCGCCTCGCCGCCGTCGAGGTCGTCGACAAGAAGGACCTGAACCTTCTGTGCCACCGGATTCCCTTTCATCGAAAATGCAGTACGCGGAAAGGAAACCGCTTTTCTCGGAAAAACACAAACCCTCGGTAGAGGTTCAGGAGCGGGCCCGTGCGGGAAACGTACGCGATTCGGACATAGGGTTCCGGCCGCTACCCGTGGCTGTTCCGCGTTCACAGGTGCAGCAGCATCCGGCTGTTGCCCAAGGTGTTCGGCTTCACTCGTTCGAGTCCGAGGAACTCCGCGACGCCCTCGTCATAGGAACGCAGCAGCTCGCTGTAGACATCGGTGTCGACCGGAGTCTCCCCGATCTCGACGAAGCCGTGCTTCGCGAAGAAGTCGACTTCGAAGGTCAGACAGAAAACCCGGCGGACACCGAGCCAGCGGGCCGTGTGCAGCAACTGTTCAAGCAGCAGGTGACCGATCCCGGCGCCCTTGAAGGCGGAGTCCACCGCGAGAGTGCGCACTTCCGCGAGATCCTCCCACATCACGTGCAGCGCACCGCACCCGACGATCCTGGCATCCCCGTCGCGTTCCGCGACCCAGAACTCCTGGATGTCCTCGTATAGCGTCACGGTCGCTTTGTCGAGCAGGATGCCGTCGGGTACGTAGGCGTCGAGCAGACGGCGCAGCACGGGGACATCCGTGGTCCTGGCGCGGCGTACGGTGACGGCATTTGCGGCGGCATTGTGAAGGCCGGGAAGCTGCGACGGCATGTCTGGACGCTATCGCCCCTGTGCGGAACCGCGCGCATCGCCCTCTCGTGCTTCGGCCGGCCCTTCCGCCTGCGCTTCCGCCTGCGCTTCCGCACTGCCTTCCGTCCGCCCTTCCGGCCCGGCTTCCGCTGCTGCGGGGGCGGCGGGTGCGGAGGCTTCCGCACTGTCGTGCTGAACGATCCGGATGGCGTCCTGGAGGGACTCCCGCTGCTCGGGCGACATCATGCCGAAGAAGGCGACCAGGGCCGCGGCCGGACTGTCGCTCTGGGCCCATGCCTCGTTCATCAGGGCCGCGGCGTAGGCGGCACGCGTTGAGACCGCCGTATATCGATAGGCGCGCCCCTCGACTTCCCGGCGCACCCAGCCCTTCTGATGGAGATTGTCCATTACCGTCATCACGGTCGTGTAAGCGATGGACCGTTCCTGCTGAAGGTCTTCCAGCACTTCCCGGACCGTGACCGGACGGTTCCACTGCCAGACGCGCGTCATCACGGCGTCTTCCAGCTCTCCCAATTGGCGCGGCACAACAGCACCATAGTGGCTATTCACCGTATCGGGCAGCAAAAAGGGCGTACGACGCGGAATGCGGCGCACGCCCTGAAGTGGAGCGGTCGGGTCCGTCAGGCGCTCTCGGCCCGCGGCGCCTGGCCGGCTTCGGCCCTGGCGAGCGCCGCGTCCACGGCCGCGTCCTCCTTGGCCTTGTTCGACCCGCCCTGGGTCTTGACGATCGTCACGATGAGGGCCGTGAAGAAGGCCGCCATCACCACCGGGGGAAGCAGCGCGGATACGTAGTCCATGCCGACCAGACTAGCTACCCCGCCACGCGGCGGGCCGAAGGGGGCACCGGCCGGCGCCGCGGGGGGAAGACCTCCCCGGGCGTCGGGATCGGCCGGTCGGGGCGGGGCGACCGGGCGGGCTCCGCGGGGCTCGGACGCTCGGCAGGCCGCTGCGGCTCCTTGGGCTCCCGGCGCTCCTTGCCCGGATCGTCCGCCGCCGCGAGGCCGCCCGGCAGGGCCGTCAGCCGCACCCGGCCCGGGGCCGGTGCGTCCGCCCCCCGTTCCGCCTCCCCCGCCGCGCCGGTCCGCGCGGACCGCTCCGCGAGCGCCCGGCAGCGGTCCAGCAGGGAGACCGCGACCGGATGGGCCCGCAGGGTGTGCAGAGCGGCGAGATCAGTGCGCTCCGGCGGGTGACCGGCCGCCACGGCTTCCCGGAGGAGTGCGAGATAACCGGTCGCGGCACCGGGCAGCGCAGCCCGGTAGCGGGCGAGGTCGGCCAGCAGGAAGGCGCGCATGCGGCCCGCCTCACTGGCGGCCTCGTCCACGGAGGCGGACAGACGGAGGAGGTCCTGGACGTCCTCGTCGCGGGCGGAATCGGGATGGAGGGCGATGGCGAGGGCGCGTCGGAGCACACGCAGCTCGTCTGCGCTGAACGCCATGCCACCGGGAGGTCCGTAGGGCGTGGGCATGGGCCGACGATACGCGCTAATCGGACAAAAATGGTTTACGTCTGAGAATGCGGGCGTGCCGCGTCCCCGCTCAGCCCGAGACCGGACAGGCGGACTGGAAGGCCAGGCGGGTATCGGCGTCGGCGGCGATCCCTTCGAAGACGGCGTCGAGCGCCGGGAACTCCTGCCACGGCTCCCTGCCGGAGGCCGCCGCCATCCGGTTCACGACGAGCTGCTCCACCGCACCACCCGTGTCGGACAAGGCCCGTGACAGCGCGTCGGAGGAGGACATCGCGGCAGCGTACCGGGCCGACGGGACGTCACATACGGGAGACGTTCCGCTCGTAGACCAGGCGCAGGCCGATCAGGGTCAGCCACGGCTCGTGCTCGTCGATCACCGAGGACTCGCCGAGCACCATCGGGGCGAGGCCGCCCGTGGCGATGACCGTCACGTCCTCGGGGTCGTCGGCCAGCTCCCGGGCCATACGGCTGACCACGCCGTCGACCTGGCCGGCGAAGCCGAACACGATGCCCGCCTGCATCGCCTCCACGGTGTTCTTGCCGATCACCGCGCGGGGGCGGGCCAGCTCGATCTTGCGGAGCTGGGCGCCCTTGACGCCCAGCGCCTCGACCGAGATCTCGATGCCGGGGGCGATCACACCGCCCGTGTACTCGCCGCGCGCGCTGACCGCGTCGAACGTCGTCGCCGTACCGAAGTCCACGACGATCGCCGGCCCGCCGTACAGCTCGACCGCCGCGACCGCGTTGATGATGCGGTCGGCGCCGACTTCCTTGGGGTTGTCCATCAGGATCGGCACACCCGTCTTGATGCCGGGCTCGACGAGGACCGCGGGCACGTCGCCGTAGTAGCGGCGGGTCACCTCGCGCAGCTCGTGGAGCACCGACGGGACGGTCGAGCAGATCGCGATGCCGTCGATGTTGTCGCCCAGCTCCTCGCCCAGCAGGGGGTGCATGCCCATGAGGCCCTGGAGCAGGACGGCCATCTCGTCGGCGGTGCGCCGCGGATCGGTGGAGATCCGCCAGTGCTCGACGATCTCGCCCCCGTCGAAGAGACCGAGGACGGTGTGGGTGTTGCCGACGTCGATGGTGAGCAGCATCAGCCTTCGACCTCACGCAGATCGAGGCCGATGTCCAGGATCGGGGAGGAGTGCGTGAGCGCGCCCACCGCGAGGTAGTCGACACCGGTCTCGGCGTAGGCCCGGGCGTTCTCCAGGGTGAGCCGGCCGGAGGACTCCAGGATCGCGCGGCCCTGGTTGTGCTCCTGGTTGAGGATCACGGCCTCCGCGGTCTCCATCGGCGTGAAGTTGTCCAGCAGGATCAGGTCGGCCCCGGCGTCCATCACCTCGCGGGCCTGGTGGAGAGTGTCCACCTCGACCTCGATCGGGACGTCCGGGAACTGCTCCCGCACCCGCTTGAAGGCCTCCGCGACGCCTCCGGCGCCGACCACGTGGTTGTCCTTGACCAGCGCGGCGTCCGACAGGGACATGCGGTGGTTGACTCCGCCGCCGCAGCGCACCGCGTACTTCTCCAGGGCGCGCAGGCCGACCGTGGTCTTGCGGGTGTCGCGCACCTTGGCCTTGGTGCCCTCCAGGACGTCCGCCCAGGCACGGGTGGCGGTCGCAATGCCGGAGAGCCGGCAGAGGATGTTGAGCGCGCTGCGCTCGCCGGTGAGCAGGTCCCGGGTGCGGGCGGTGACGGAGAGCAGCTTCTGGCCGGGCTCGACCCGGTCGCCGTCCTCGACGTGCCGCTCGACCTCGAACTCCTGGGTGCACACGATGGACAGGACGGCCTCGGCGATCCGCAGACCGGCGACGGTGCCCGCGTCCCGGGCCGTGAAGTCGCCGGTGGCTACGGCGTCCTCGGGGATCGTCGCCACGGTCGTCACGTCGACGCCGCCGTCGAGGTCCTCCTCGATGGCGAGGTGTGCGATGTCCTCGACCTGGACGGGGTCGAGGCCGGCGTCGACGAGCAGCTGGGCGAGCGCGGGGTCGAGGCCGCACTCCAGGTACTCCTCGCCGCCGGCGCAGCCGCAGCCGTCGCCGCAGCCGCCTCCGGGGGCGGCGGGGGCGCCGATCTGGATCAGCGGGACGTCCACTGGCTCGGGACGCTGTTCGTCGGGCGTGCTCACGGTTACGGCTCCCTGGGGGGTTCTGCGGCTTCGGCGGGCCGGGCTTCGTGGTTTTCGGCTTCGGCGGGTACTGCGGGGACGGCCGCGGGGGCCGCGGAGACGACGGGCGGGCACGCGACGGAGGCGGCACCGAGCAGTGTCGGCGGGAAGTCCGCGGACTCGGTGGCGGTCACGTCCAGACTGCGGTCCGGGTTCAGCCGGACGACGAGGTGGCGGCGCCAGGCGGTGTCGTCACGGTCGGGCCGGTCCTCGCGCCAGTGGCAGCCGCGCGTCTCCTCGCGCTCACGGGCCGCGGCGACCAGGACGCGGGCGACGCACAGGAGGTTGGTGGTCTCCCAGGCCTCGACACCCGGCTCTGCCGCCTTGCTGCCGTACCGGTCGTCGGCGGCGTCGCCGGTACGGGCGGTGGCGTGGACGTGCTCCAGCCGGTCCGCGGCCTCGGCGAGGCTCTCGGCCGAGCGCAGGACGCCCGCCCCGGTGGTCATGGTCCGCTGGATCTCCAGCCGTACGGCCGGGTCCAGCAGAGGCAGTTCCACCGTGGCCTCCGGCGCCACCGGTGCGGTCGGGGCCGGGCGGTGGGCGGCGATGTCGCCGGCGATGCGCTCGGCGAAGACCAGGCCTTCCAGGAGGGAGTTGGAGGCGAGCCGGTTGGCGCCGTGGACCCCGGTGCAGGCCACCTCGCCGCACGCGTAGAGGCCGGGGACGGTGGTCCGGCCGTGCAGGTCGGTACGGACGCCGCCGGAGGCGTAGTGGGCCGCCGGGGCGACCGGGACGGGCTGGGTCACCGGGTCGATGCCGTGGGCTCGGCAGGCGGCCAGGATGGTGGGGAACCGGTTCTCCCACATCTCCGCGCCGAAGTGCCGGGCGTCCAGGTACATGTGCTCGGTGCCCTGCTCGCGCATCCGCCGCATGATGCCCTTGGCGACGATGTCACGGGGCGCGAGCTCGGCCAGTTCGTGCTGGTCGAGCATGAAGCGCACGCCGTCGGCGTCGACGAGGTGGGCGCCCTCGCCGCGCACCGCCTCCGACACCAGCGGCTGCTGGCCCTCGGCGTCCGGACCGAGGAACAGCACGGTCGGGTGGAACTGGACGAACTCCAGGTCGGAGACCTCGGCTCCGGCGCGCAGCGCGAGGGCCACGCCGTCACCCGTGGAGACGGACGGATTGGTGGTGGCGGAGAAGACCTGGCCCATGCCGCCGGTCGCGAGCACGACCGCCGGGGCGTGGACCGCGCCGACGCCGTCGTGCTGCCCCTCGCCCATGACGTGGAGGGTCACACCCGCGGTGCGGCCCTCGGCGTCCGTGAGCAGGTCGAGGACCAGAGCGTGCTCCACGGTGCGGACCCCGGCGGCACGGATCGCGTCGACCAGGGCGCGGGAGATCTCGGCACCCGTCGCGTCCCCGCCCGCGTGGGCGATACGGCGGCGGTGGTGCCCGCCCTCACGGGTGAGCTCGATCTCACCGGCCTCGTCGGTGTCGAACGTCGCGCCCGCCGCGATCAGCCGGCGCACCGCGTCGGGTCCCTCGGTGACCAGGGTGCGCACGGCCGTCTCGTCGCACAGCCCGGCGCCGGCGACGAGGGTGTCGTCGAGGTGCTGCTCGGGGCTGTCGCCCTCGCCCAGGGCGGCGGCGATGCCGCCCTGGGCCCAGCGGGTCGATCCGTCGTCCAGGAGCGCCTTGGTGACCACGACGGTCCGCAGGCCCGCGGCGGTGCAGCGCAGCGCCGTGGTCAGTCCGGCGACGCCGGAGCCGATGACCACCACGTCGGCGTCGACGGCCCAGCCGGGCGCGGGGGCCTTGAGCCGTATTCCGGTCACTGGGGAGCTCCGAAGGTCAGCGGGATGTTGTCGATCAGGCGGGTGGTACCCACCCGGGCGGCGACGGCGAGGACCGCCTCGCCGGTGAAGCCGTCGGGGGCCTCACCGAAGTCTGCCGGGTCGACGAGGGCCAGATAGTCGAGTGCGAGCGGGGGGTCGGCCCGGCCCGCCTCGTCGAGGACCGCGCGGGCCGCCGCCCGCACCGCCTCCGGACCGCACGGACCGGCCGCAGCCACGGCGTGGGCGTCGGCCGCTGCGCGGGACTCGCCGAGGGCGGTGAGCGCGGCGGCGCGGCCGGGGCCCGCGGCCGCCATGGTCTCGGCACGGGCGTGCAGCGCCTCCTGCGCGGCGAGCCGGTCGCGGGCCGCGAACAGTGCCCGGGACAGGGCGAGCGCGGTGCGCCGCTCGGCGGACGAGAGGTAGCGGTTGCGGCTGGACAGGGCCAGGCCGTCGTCCTCGCGTACGGTCGGCACTCCGACGATCTCGACGGGGAAGTTCAGGTCACGGACCATCCGCCGGATCAGCGCGAGCTGCTGGGCGTCCTTCTGCCCGAAGAACGCCACGTCGGGCTGGGTGAGGTGGAGCAGCTTGGCCACCACGGTCAGCATGCCGTCGAAGTGCCCCGGGCGGGAGGCTCCCTCCAGCACGTCGCCCATCGGCCCCGCGGTGATGCGGACCTGGGGCTCGCCGCCGGGGTAGACCTCGTCGACGGCCGGGGCGAACACGACGTCCGTGCCGCTGCGTTCGGCGACGGCGAGGTCGGCGTCCAGGGTGCGGGGGTAGCGGTCGAGGTCCTCGCCGGCGCCGAACTGCAGGGGGTTGACGAACACCGTGACGACGACGAAGCCCTTCCGGCCGACGTGCGACCGTGCGGCGCGGATCAGCGAGGCGTGGCCTTCGTGCAGCGCGCCCATGGTCATGACGACGGCGGTGGCACCGGTCCCGGCGTTGCGGTCCAGCACGTACCGCAGATCGTCGCGGGTCGGAACCAGTTCGAATCCGTGACTCATCGGTCTCCTCCGTCGTCGCGCCGCCCGTCGCCGCCGGGCCCCTCGTACGGGCTCTCGCGCCGGCCACCGGACCGGTCTTCGCCACCGGCCGCGGAGCCGTCGTGGCCGCCGTCCGCCGGAGACTCCGGGCGGCCGCCGGGGGCGGTCGGGACACCGTCGCCGTCGGTCGGGACACCGTCGCCGTCGGTCGGGACACCGTCGCCGTCGGTCGGGAGACCGTCGCCGTCGTCGTCGGTCGGGAGGCCGTCGGTGCGGGCCTCGGCGGCGAGGACGCCCAGCAGGTCCTCCGCCAGCTCCGGCCTGAGCATTCCGTGCGCCAGCGCGCGGTCGGCGGTGGTCCTGGCCATCGCCAGATAGCCGGCGACCGTGTGCGGGGCGTGCTTGCGCAGCTCGGCGACGTGCGCGGCGACCGTGCCAGCGTCACCACGGGCGACCGGCCCCGTCAGGGCGGCGTCGCCCGAGCGGAGCGCGTTGTCGAGCGCGGCGCCGAGGAGGGGGCCGAGCATCCGGTCCGGTGCCGTGACCCCGGCGGCGCGCAGCAGCTCCATGGACTGGTTGACCAGCGTGACCAGGTGGTTCGCGCCGAGGGCGAGGGCCGCGTGGTACAGCGGGCGGGCCTCCTCGGCGATCCACTCCGGTTCGCCGCCCATCTCGATGACCAGTGCCTCGGCGGCCAGCCGCAGCTCCTCGGGCGCGGTCACGCCGAAGGAGCAGCCGGCGAGCCGCTGCACGTCGACGGTGGTGCCGGTGAACGTCATCACGGGGTGCAGCGCCAGCGGCAGGGCCCCGGCCCGCAGGGCGGGCTCCAGGACGCCCACACCGTACCGCCCGGAGGTGTGCACGATCAGCGTGCCCGGCCGGATCGCGCCCGTCTCGGCGAGACCCTGCACCAGACCCGGCAGCACGTCGTCCGGGACGGTCAGCAGGACCAGCTCGGCGCGCTCCAGCACCTCGGCGGGCGTCACGACGGGCACATCGGGCAGCAGGGCGGCGGCGCGGCGCAGGGATGCGTCGGACACCGCGGAGACGGCGACCGGGCGGTGCCCGGCGAGCTGCAGCGATGCGGCGAGCGCGGGTCCGACCCGGCCCGCGCCGACGACCCCGACCGTGAGGCGGGCGGGGCGGTCCCTCGCGTCGAGGGGCTCCTTGGGTGCTGATGCGTTCACGCGGCGGCGGCCTTCCCGTTCCAGTCCGCAGGGGTACCGGACGATTCCTCGTCATGCTACGCCAGCGCTTCGTCCTCCCCGGTGACCGTCCACAGGCTGTGGGCGATGATCGGTCGATGACCGGAAGCACGGAAATCGACCAGGAACAGCGGGAGCGGCGGCGCAGGACCGACGCCTGGCGGAAGGCGGAACGGATCCTGTACCGGCCCGCGATGGACGCCACGGTCGGCGGGCTGCTGTCCTCCCTGGCCGCGGACGCCGCGGACGTGTACGACCTCGACGGCACGGCCGACGTGTACGGCGACGGGGTCGTGGCCACACTGGAGGAACGGGTCGCCGCGCTGCTGGGCACGGAGGACGCGGCGTTCTTCCCCAGCGGCACCATGGCCCAGCAGGTGGCCCTGCGCTGCTGGGCCGGCCGCACCGGGAACCCGGTGGTGGCCCTGCATCCGCTGGCACACCCGGAGGTGCACGAGGGCGGCGCGCTCGGCACGGTGAGCGGACTGCGCACGGTCCATCCGACGCAGGAGCCGCGGACGCCCACGGCCGACGAGGTGCGCGGGCTCGGCGAACCGTTCGGAACGCTCATGCTGGAGCTTCCGCTGCGCGACGCCGGGTTCGTGCTGCCCACCTGGGACGAACTGACCGAAGTCGTGGAAGCCGCGCGGGAGCAGGACGCGGCGGTGCACTTCGACGGCGCACGCCTGTGGGAGTGCACCGCGCACCTCGGCCGGGGGCTCGACGAGATCGCGGCGCTCGCGGACAGCGTGTACGTCTCGTTCTACAAGTCGCTGGGCGGCATGTCCGGGGCTGCGCTGGCGGGTTCCGCGTCCCTGGTGGAGGAGGCCCGGATCTGGCGCCACCGGTACGGCGGCCGGCTGTTCCAGCAGTACCCGGCCGCGCTCTCGGCCCTGCTCGGCCTGGAGCGGGAGCTGCCCCGCCTCCCCTCGTACGTCGCCCAGGCGAAGACGGTCGCGGCGGCGATGGCCGCGGGTTTCGCCGAGGCGGGCGTGCCCTGGTTCCGCGTCCACCCGGAGCCGCCGCACACCCATCAGTTCCAGGTGTGGCTGCCGTTCCCGCCCGACAAGCTGAGCGAGACCGCCGTCCGTCAGGCCGAGGAGACCGGGACGGCGCTGTTCCGCCGCTGGTGGGCCCCCGGGGGCGCGCTCCCGCCGGGCCTCACGACGACCGAGGTGACGGTGGCGGCACCGGCGCTGGAATGGTCCGCCGACGACGTGCGCGGGGCGACGGCCGAGTTCGTCCGCCTGCTGCGTTCCTGAGCCGGCCGCGCGGACCGGACTCGCTTCGATTCGCACAGACGACCGGGGGGTTGAACGGGGCATGGCGCCCTCGGCCCCCTGGCCAGCCTGGCATTCCGAGGCTTGAGGAGGCACCCTTGACTGCCGTGGACCACCTGCCGTGCACCGACGCCCAGATGGACCTGGAGCAGTTCGAGACCCTCGCAGCCGACACGGCGCGAGGGACCGAGGGCCTGCGCCTGGAGTTCATCGACGGAAAGCCGAGGGTCAAGGCAGTGCCCGACGGGCTTCACGAAACGATCATCATGTGGCTCGTACGGCAGCGCTTGCAGCACCGCCCCTCACTCGACCTCCACACCGGACAGGGCTGAGGGTGGAGACCTACCGGAAGGGCCGGGCCCGCCCGGACGGCACCCTCGCTCCCACCGGTCACTTCCTCGCCGCCGGCGAATGGGCCGACCCCGACGGCGTCCTCATGACCGTCGAGATCACCTCGCGGGACCACGACACCGACCAGCGCGACCGCATCGAGAAGCCACGGGCCTACGCCGAGTCCGGCATCCCCGTGTACCTGCTGGTCGACCGGGAGGCCCACGAGGTCACCGTCCACAGCGAGCCCGAGGACGGCACGTACCAGGAGCGTCACACGGTCGCCTTCGGCAAGACGGTCGAGCTGCCCGGTCCCGTGGGCTTCGCCCTCGACACCGCGCCGCTCGTCGAGTGGGCCCGCGAGGCGGAGGACGGCGGGCGGTAGCCGCCGGCCGCACGGTCGCCGTCAGCCGAGTCCGCCGCCCCCGGCGCGCACCAGCCCCGACTCGTACGCGAGGACGACGACCTGTACCCGGTCGCGCAGGCCCAGCTTGGTGAGGATCCGGCCCACGTGGGTCTTCACGGTGGCCTCTGACAGCACCAGGCGGGCCGCGATCTCGCCGTTCGACAGTCCCTGGGCGACCAGGAGCATGACCTCGCGTTCGCGGTCGGTCAGAGCGGAGATCTGCTTGTGCTCCGGCTCGCGGCCGCCGGACGGCAGCATCGGGGCGAAGCGGTCGAGGAGGCGGCGGGTCGTGGAGGGGGCCACGACGGCGTCGCCGCTGTGCACGGACCGGATCGCGGCGAGCAGTTCGGCGGGCGGCACGTCCTTCAGCATGAAGCCGCTGGCACCCGCCTTCAGCCCGGAGAAGGCGTACTCGTCCAGGTCGAAGGTGGTCAGGATGAGCACCTTCGGCGGGCTCGGCGAGGAGCAGATGCGACGGGTCGCCTCGACCCCGTCCAGCTTGGGCATGCGGACGTCCATCAGAACGACGTCGACCGGGACCGACCGGAGGTTCTCGATGGCCTCGACGCCGTCACCGGCCTCGGCGACGACCTCCATGTCCGGCTGGGCGGCGAGCACCATGCGGAAACCGGTGCGCAGCAGCACCTGGTCGTCGACGAGCATCACGCGGATCGACATCGGGGGTGGGTCCTTCCTGAGCGGGGGTCGGGGTCACGGGGCGGGCTTGAGCGGCAGCAGGGCACTGATCCGGAAGCCTCCACCGGAGCGGGGACCGGCGTCCAGCGTTCCACCGACCATGCCGACGCGCTCCCGCATGCCGATCAGGCCGTGCCCCTTCCCGTCGGCGCCCCCGTCCTCGTACATCTCGTGCGAGGCACCGCGGCCGTCGTCCTCGACGAGCAGGCCGAGGCCGTCGTCGAAGTAGACGAGCCGCACGCTGGCGGCGACCTCCGGGCCGCCGTGCTTGCGGGTGTTGGTGAGGGCTTCCTGCACGATCCGGTAGGCGGTGAGCTCGACGCCGCTGGGCAGCGGACGGGGGGTGCCCTCGATCTTGAAGTCGATGGTGAGGCCCGCGGACCGCACCTGCTCCACGAGGTCCTTGATCTGCTCGACGTCGGGCTGCGGGACGTACTCCCCGGCCTCCTGGTGCTCGCCGGTGCGCAGCACGCCGAGCAGCCGCCGCATCTCGGCCAGGGCCTGCCGGCCGGTCGTCGAGATCGTCTCCAGCGCCTGCTTGGCCTGCTCGGGTGCGGCGTCCATCACGTAGGCGGCGCCGTCCGCCTGGACCACCATCACGGACACGTTGTGCGCGACGACGTCGTGCAGCTCGCGGGCGATGCGGGCGCGTTCGGCGGCGACCGCGACCTTCGCCTGGGCCTCGCGTTCCTTCTCCAGCCGGGCCGCCCGCTCCTCCAGCTCCGCGAAGTAGGCGCGACGGGTGCGCATCGAGTCGCCGAGCACCCAGGCGAGCGCGAACGGCACGGTCAGGATGATCACGGCGAAGATCCGGCCGGCCACGCTCATCGGCTGCTCATGCCAGCGGATCTGGGACAGCGGGGCCGCGAACAGCCCGCCGATCAGCGCGAGGCGCGACACCCAGCGGCGGTTCTCGGTGGCGGCGACCGTGTAGATGATCACCAGCATCGCCCAGTCGGCCGGGTTGACCCTGATGTCCAGCACCAGCTGGGCGGCGCCCACGGCCCCGGCGAGCAGCAGCATCCACTGGGGGAACCGGCGGCGAAGGGCGACGACGAGGCAGAGCAGAAGGACCAGCAGGGCCGCGACGGGCCGCGGCTCGGTGCCGATGTCCGATTGGACCACCCACAGCATCGAGAACCCGAAGAGCAGGACGGCCCAGAAGCCGTCGACGCCCGTCGGGTGTCTGCGGATGAAGTCGTAGAGATGCTGCACGTAACCCAGCGTAGGGAAAACAGATAGGTGCAGGGGTCAACCGGAGGTCCCATCCATGGGACGGGCGACTACTCCCCAAGGTGGACGGGCGGATGATGCGCGGGGGGCGAGGATGCCGGGCCTCCGCCGGAGGCCGGTCCAGGACACCCCCTAGCCTGGGCGCCGTGAGTGGTGAGTGGCGCCGGTGGCGCGAGGCGGCCGAGGCGGCGCTGTACGGGGCGGACGGCTTCTACCTGCGGCCGGAGGGGCCGGCCGGGCACTTCCGCACGTCCGTGCACGCGTCGCCGTTGTTCGCGTCGGCCGTGGCCCGGCTGCTGACCGAGGTGGCCGCGGAGACCGGAACGGACGAACCGGTCCTGGTGGACATGGGCGCCGGCCGCGGTGAACTGCTGACGGGGGTGCTCGCGGCGCTCCCGGACGGTTTCGCGGTACGGGCGTACGCCGTGGAGCGGGCGGCCCGGCCCGACGGCCTCGATCCGCGCATCGCCTGGGTCCCGGAGCCGCCGGCCGGGGTCACCGGGCTGCTCTTCGCGAACGAATGGCTCGACAACGTCCCGGTCGACGTCGCCGAGACCGACGCGGACGGCCTCCCCCGCTACGTCCTGGTCGCCCCCGACGGTACGGAGCGTCTCGGTGACCCGGTGACCGGCGCCGACGCGGACTGGCTGGCCCGCTGGTGGCCGCCGGCCGGGTTCCCCGGTGAGCGGGCCGAGATCGGGCTGCCGCGCGACGAGGCGTGGACCCGGGCGGTCGGCACTCTGCGGGCGGGGCTCGCCGTCGCCGTGGACTACGCCCACGCCCGGGACGGTCGGCCCCCCTTCGGCACGCTCACGGGCTTCCGCGGCGGCCGCGAGGTGCCGCCGGTGCCCGACGGCAGTTGCGACATCACCGCCCATGTGGCGCTGGACGCGTGCGCGGCCGCCTGCGCCGGAGTGGGCGGACGCGGCGGAACCGAGCTGATCACCCAGCGCGAGGCGCTGCGCCGCCTCGGGGTGACGGGTGGGCGCCCGCCCCTCGCCATGGCCTCCACGGACCCGGCCGGATACGTCCGTGCCCTCGCCACCGCCGGGGATGCGGCGGAGCTCACCGCCCGCGGCGGGCTCGGCGACTTCGGCTGGCTGCTGCACCGCGTCCCGGCGGAACCGGGACGGATCTGACCTGGACCTGACCCGCACCCGGGCCTGAACCTGACCCGGACCTGACCCGATCTGACCTGGAACCGCCCCCGGACAGACCCTGACCCCGCCCGACCCGACTCGCACCCGACCCGGACAGACCCGGACCCGACCGGATCTGACCTGGCCCCCCCAGCCCCGCCCCGGACCCGACCCGGACCAGACCCGGACCAGACCCGATCTGACCTGGAACCGCCCCCGGACCCGACCCGGACCTGGCCCATCCGCTTGCCCGCCCGGCAGGTGGACGGGCTGCGACCACCGGGAAGCGGGATGGGACACTGACCGCATGACGGAGACGACGGTCGGCATCGGCGGCGCGGCGGAGAGCACCGACATGGTGCTGAACATCGGCCCCCAGCACCCCTCGACGCACGGCGTGCTCCGCCTCCGCCTGGTGCTGGACGGAGAGCGGATCCAGCACGCCGAACCGGTGATCGGATACATGCACCGCGGCGCCGAGAAGCTTTTCGAGGCGCGGGACTACCGGCAGATCGTGATGCTCGCGAACCGCCACGACTGGCTGTCGGCGTTCTCGAACGAGCTGGGCGTGGTGATGGCCGTCGAGCGGATGCTCGGCATGGAGGTGCCCGAGCGCGCCGTGTGGCTGCGCACGCTCCTCGCCGAGCTGAACCGGGTGCTGAACCACCTGATGTTCCTCGGCTCCTACCCCCTGGAGCTCGGCGGGATCACCCCGATCTTCCACGCATTCCGGGAGCGGGAGGACCTCCAGCACGTGATGGAGGAGATCTCCGGCGGCCGGATGCACTACATGTTCAACCGGGTCGGCGGCCTCAAGGAGGACCTGCCGCTCGGCTGGCTGGGCCGCGCCCGGCACGCGGTCGCCGAGATCCGCTCCAGGATGGACGTGTACGACCGGCTGGTGCTCGGCAACGAGATCTTCCGCGGCCGGACCCGCGGCGTCGGCGTGCTGACCGCGCGGACGGTGCACGGCTTCGGGGTTTCGGGGCCGATCGCCCGCGCCTCCGGCGTCGACTTCGACCTGCGGCGCGACGAGCCGTACCTCGCGTACGGCGAGCTGGGCGACGTACTGAAGGTCGTCACCCGCGAGGAGGGCGACTGCCTGGCCCGCTTCGAGTGCCTGCTGGAGCAGACGCACAACTCGCTGGAGCTGGCGGACGCCTGCCTGGACCGCCTGGCCGAGCTGCCGCCCGGCCCGGTCAACCAGCGGCTGCCCAAGGTGCTCAAGGCACCCGAGGGCCACACCTACGCATGGACCGAGAACCCGCTCGGCATCAACGGCTACTACCTGGTGTCCAAGGGCGAGAAGACGCCGTACCGGCTCAAGCTCCGCTCGGCCTCGTACAACAACATCCAGGCGCTGACCGAGTTGCTGCCCGGCACGCTGGTCGCCGACATGGTGGCGATCCTCGGGTCGTTCTTCTTCGTGGTCGGGGACATCGACAAGTGACGGGCGGGCCGGCGCCGTGCCGGCAGCGCTGGCGCAGGCCCACGACGCACAGGAGCGGGCCCGGACCTCCGGGGCCGCTCCTGTGCGTTCCTGAAGGGGCTACGAGATCGCGGTGCGCAGCTCCGCCACGTCGAGCTGCTCGGTCTCGTCGTGCGCGGTCAGGTCGATGACCGCGCCCGCCACGTGCTTCCCGGCGGTCTGCTGCGCCAGGGCCTCCTCGCCGACGACGTCCGCGAGGTCCTCGTTCTGGGCGGCCTCCAGCGCCGCGGTGGCCTTGGCCGCCCGACCCGCCTTGGTGTGCTTGCCCGTCTTCGCGCCGGTGGCGGCTTCGAGTGCGGCGGGCGCCTTCTTCTCCATGCCGAAGAAGTCGAAGCTGCCGGTGGGCGGGGTGGTGCGGCGGGGAGCGGTGTACGGCACCACCGCCGACGCCACCGGAACGGGCGCGAGCGCCGCCGCGGGGCGGCTGTGCGCCGCACGCCGGCCGGCCTCGGTGTGCTTGCCCTGACGTTCCTCCGTCTCGACGGCTCGGTCCGCGAGATCGCGGGCGCGGGCCTCCTCGACCGTCCTGCGCGCCTGCTGGGCCGCGGCGTTCCGCTTCAGGTCCGAGAGGGCCTTCGCGGCGGCGGCGAAGGCCGCCGGCGAGGGGATGCCGCCTGCGGGCGGCAGCGCCTTGGGGCCGGACGCCTCGATCGCGAGCCTGCGACGGCCTTCGAGGGCGCTGGCCCGGCCGGTCTCCGCGTTCGCGTAGCGGCGCAGCAGGGCGGCGTGCTCGTTCCGGAGCCCGGCGAGTTCGCGGCGCTTGGCCCGGAGTTTCGTGTCGAGCCGGGAACGGATCTCCCGGGACTCCTCGAGATCGGCCTCGACCTCGGCGAGGTGCTCCTCGGCCTTCCACTGGTCGTTGGCCCGGGCACGGGTCAGCTCCGCGACGCGGCGGCCTGCGGCGCGGTCCCAACTCCGCATGAGGACGGCGCCGGTGACGGCTGCGGCTGCTGCGGCGGCGACCAGGACGCGGAGCACCGCCGGTTCCGAGAGGAACACGGCGCCGCCGGCGCACACGATCGACACGCCGGCGACCGCCGACGGCGGAAGAAGCCGGTGCAGAGGGGGCGAATGGCGGTGGCGTCCACGTGGCATGGCCTGAAATTTACCGTGCGTAGGCGCGAGATGGGGTACCCCTCGCCAATCTGTTTCTGCCCGGTGACCTGCTTTTCGCCATCTGTCTTCCCGAAAGGTTCCCGGACATGCCCGGAAGGGTTCCCGGGGAGGTCCGGGAACCTTCCGGGAGGGAGCCGGGAAGACTGCGGAGCAGGCCCGGGGAGACCGGCCGGAGGACTCCCGGAGAAGGCTCCGGAAGACTTCTCCCCGCAAGGCCTCGGGGAAGGCCCGGAGAAGGCCCGGGACGGCTCCCCGCAGGACTCCGGAGAAGGCCTGGAGAAGGCCTGGAGAAGGCCCGGACAAGGCCCGGGGGCTCCTCGCAGAACTCCCGGGGAAGGCCCCGGAGACTCCCAGCAGGACTTCCCGGAGAAGGCCCCGACCGGGCCGGCTACTTCGCGATCAGGCCCTTGGACCTCAGATACTCCCCGGCGGCGTCGGCCGGCTTCGTACGCTCGGCGTCCACCTTCCGGTTCAGTTCCACGAGATCCGCCGTGGTCAGCACCTTGGTGACCTTGCCGAGCGCCTCGGCGACCGCAGGGTCGCCGGCGTCCTCGGCATTCAGCACGGGAAGCACGTTGTCGGCGTTCTGGAGCTTCCTGTCGTCCTCCAGCAGCACCAGCCCGAAGGCGTCGAGTGTGGCGTCCGTGGTCGTGGTCAGCACCAGCTGGTCGGCCCCGTCCTTCACGGCCTGCTTGGCCTGCGGGGTGCCGACCCCCTTGGGGTCGACGCCGGTCACGTCGATGCCGTACGTCTTCCTGAGACCCGGCGCGCAGAACGGGCGGACCTCGCATTCGTCGCCCGCCGCGATCCTGATCCCCAGCTTGGACTTTCCGAGATCGGAAAGCGTCCTCAGGCCGTTCTTCCGGGCGTATTCCCGCGTGACCGCGAACGCGTTCTGGTCGACGGCCTCTCCGGCGGGAAGCACCTTCAGTCCGCGCGGTCCGGCGAGCTTCGACAATGCGGCCACCGTGGCGGTCGCGTCACTGGACGCCACGGGCTTGTCCTGCGGCGCCGACGAGCCGTTGACCTTGGCATTCAGGAATTCCGCGAGCGTCGCCGCATACTCGGGGACGATGTCGATCTCGCCCTTCTCCAGTGCCGGCTCGTACAGTTCGCGGTTGGCGACCGTGGTGACGGACGTGCGGTATCCGGCTTCGGCCAGCACCTGTGCGTACAGCTCCGCGAGCACCTTGGATTCGGTGAACCCGGCGGCGCCCACGACCAGCGAGCCCTTCGCCCCAACGCCCCCGGAGGAGGCCGCGCCGCCCTCCTTCTCCTTCGCCTCCAGGCTCTGGCCGCCGCACCCGCCCAGCGAGCCGGCCAGGGCCACCGTCGCGAGGGCCGCGACCGCTGTCCGCGAGGTCCTGCTCATGTGACGCACCATCCAAGGACTCATACGACTCACCATCCGTAGCGAGGAAAAGGAAAGGGGAGGAGAGGGGAGAGAAGGGAGGAGGCAGAGGAAAGGGAACAGGTGCGGACATACGGGTCGTCCTGCACCGGGAATCACGGCCGCCCGGTTCGTGGGCGGCAGAGCCGCTCCACCGCCACCAGCGCGCCCTCCACCAGCAGCGCGAGCAGCGCGACGAGCAGCGCCCCGGCCACCACCCGAGAGGTGTCGTAGGTGTTGAACCCGGCGGTGATGATCCGGCCGAGACCGCCGCCCCCGGTCATCGCCGCCAGCGTCGCCGTCGCCACGACCTGCACCGCCGCCGCCCGGAGCCCCGTCATCACCAGCGGGTACGCCAGTGGCAGCTCGACGCGCAGGAACAGCTGACCGCCCGACATCCCCATGCCCCGGGCCGCCTCCACCACCGCCCGGTCGACCTCGCGCATCCCCGTGTACGCGTTGGTCAGCAGCGGCGGTACGGCGAACAGCACCAGCGCGATGATCGTCGGCAGCTCCCCCAGCGTCCGCAGCGGCGTCAGCATCAGCAGGGCCAGCACCGCGAACGTCGGTATCGCCCGGCCCGTGTTGGAGAGGTTGACGGCTAGCGCCCCGCCCTTGCCGAGGTGCCCGAGCCACAGCGCGACCGGCAGCGCGATCGCGCAGGCCGCCGCGAACGCCACCCCGCTGACGTACAGGTGCTCGGCCAGCCGGTGCCACGCCCCGCTCTCCCCCGACCAGTTGGACTCCGTCGACAGCCACGTCCAGGCGCCGGTCATCGCACCCATGGGTCAGCCCACCGCCTTCGGGCTCCGGGCGGCCCGGGTCCGGGTCCACGGCGTCAGCAGGCGTTGCAGCCCGAGCAGCAGCAGATCGGCCGCCAGCGCCAGCAGGACGCACAGCACCGACGCGGTCAGCACCTGCGCCCGGAACAGGCTCGGCAGCGCGTCCGCGATCAGATTGCCGAGCCCGCCGCGCTCCACGATGGCTCCCACCGTCGTCAGCGCGACCGTCGACACCGTGGCGATCCGCACCCCGGCCAGCAGGGCGGGCAGCGCGAGCGGCAGCTCCACCTCCCACAGCAGGCGGCCCGCGCCGTACCCCATCCCGCGGGCCGCCTCCCGCGCGTCCGGCGGGACGGCCGCGAGCCCCGCCAGGATGTTCCGGACCAGGATCGTCAGCGAGTACAGCACCAGTCCCGTGATCACCAGGGCCGCGGACAGCCCGAACACGGGCAGCAGCAGCGAGAACATGGCCAGCGACGGAACGGTGTAGAGCACGGTCGTCAGGCCGAGCACCGGCCCGGCGAAGACCCGGTGATGCCGCGCGAGCAACGCCAGCGGGAAGGCGACGGCCAGTCCGATCAGCACCGAGACGCCCGTGATCCAGACGTGCTGCACGGTCGCCTCGGCCAGCTCCCCGCTGCGGGAGCTCAGGTACTCCCCGCAGATCCAGTCGTTCGTCACCAGGCAGTTCTGCCCCGTCATCGGCTCACCCCCGTCCGCGCACGACACTAACCCGGCGGCCTGCGCTCGCCCGCAACCGTCGCAAGGCGACGACACCGCCTTCACACAACACCCTTCACAATAGGGAGTCATGATCCGGTTCGAGCACGTCACCAAGCGGTACGCCGACGGGACCACCGCCGTGGACGACCTGTCCTTCGAGGTCGCGGAGGGTGAACTCGTCACCCTCGTGGGTCCGTCGGGATGCGGCAAGACCACCACGATGAAGATGGTCAACCGGCTCATCGAGCCCACCGGAGGCCGGATCCTCGTCGACGGGCAGGACATCGCGGAGATCGACCCCGTGCGGCTGCGCCGCCGCATCGGCTACGTCATCCAGCAGGTCGGACTCTTCCCGCACCGGACCGTGCTGGAGAACACGGTCACCGTCCCCCGGCTGCTCGGGTGGCAGCGGGCCAGGGCACGTGAACGCGCAGCGGAACTGCTCGACCTGGTCGGCCTGGACCCGCGCGTCCACGGCGACCGCTACCCGGACCAGCTCTCGGGCGGCCAGCGGCAGCGCGTCGGAGTGGCCCGCGCCCTGGCCGCCGACCCGCCCGTGCTGCTGATGGACGAACCGTTCGGAGCGGTCGACCCGGTCGTACGGGACCGGCTGCAGAGCGAGTTCCTGCGGCTCCAGACCCAGGTCCGCAAGACGGTCCTGTTCGTCACCCACGACATCGAGGAGGCGGTCCGGCTCGGCGACCGGATCGCGGTCTACGGCCAGGGCACCATCGAGCAGTTCGACGCACCCGCGGCCGTGCTCGGCGCCCCCGCGACCCCGTACGTGGCCGATTTCGTCGGTGCCGACCGCGGCCTGAGGCGGCTCGCCGTCACCCCCGTCGAGACCGGTGACCTGGAACACCCGCCCGTCGTGTGCCTCGACGGCACCCTGCCCGCCGCGACGGACGGGCGCTGGGCGGTGGTCCTGGACGCCGACGGCACCCCGCACGGCTGGATCCCCGCCGAACGGGCCGCAGGCAAAGGGCCGGTACGCGCGCAGGCCCGCCCGATGGGTGCCCGGCTGACGCTCGGCGCCTCCCTCAAGGAGGCCTTCGCCGTCATGCTCCAGCACGACGCGGGCTGGATCGCGGTGACCGACGGGGACGGGGCGTACTGCGGGGTCCTCACCCCGGCCCGGCTCCACGAGGCGCTGCGGCGCTCCGTCGGTGCCGAGGCCCTGGAGGTGCCGCGCGACCAGGTCGAGGTGGAATCGGTCAGCTCGCGCTGAGCCGGCCGCTCAGCCACACCAGCGCCGGCGGGATCTCCCGGCGCCAGGTGTTGAAGTTGTGGCCGCCGCTGTTCAGCATGATCGACGAGACCCGGGTGGGCGCCTTCGCCTTCTTCACCTTCTCGATGAACTGCTCGGTGCCGCGCAGATTGGGCTCGCCCTGCTTGCTGCTGGTCACCAGGAACGAGGTCGCGCCCGCCCGCCCGTGATCCAGGCTCCACAGCAGGTTCGCCCGCTGGCGCAGCTCCTTCCTGTCGTGGAAGAGGTCACCGGTCGTCGGGTCCTCGGCGGCCTTGTAGTACGCGGACAGTCCGGCGCCCGCCGCGAACTGCTTCGGGTGGTGCATGGCGATCTTCAGCGCGCAGTAGCCGCCGGTCGAGTTGCCGATGAAGCCCCAGTTGCGCGCCTTGGTGCCGACCCGGTAGGTCGCGGAGACGGCCTTGGGCAGGTCGTGGGCGAAGAAGGTCTCGGTCTGCGGGCCGCCGGGGATGTCCACGCACTCGGTGTCCCGGGGCGGTGCCACCGTCGGCCGCAGCATGACCAGCACCATCGGCTGCATCTTGCCCTCCTTCGCCTGGAGGAACGCGGTCTTCGGGTACCTCAGCCCTTTGATGAGGTTCTCCGCGGTGCCGGGGTAGCCGGTGAGCACCACCGCCGCCGGGAACGTCCTGTCCGCGTACTGCTTCTGGAAGTACTGCGGCGGCAGGTAGACGTAGGCGGGGCTGGTTATCCGGGACTTCTCCCCGGCGACGACCACTTTCTGGATCTGGCCGCCCGCCGAGGGCACCGCGCCGCCCGGGACGTCGAGCTGCTGCTTGCCGACGACCTTCACATGCCGGCTGCCGGCGGAGTGGTCCACGACCACGCCCATCTCCTCCTGCTGTCCGAGGAGATCGGCCCACGAGCCGTAGAACAGGAAGGAGCGGTTCGCAGCCAGACCGACCGAGGCGAACAGCGTCAGCTGCACCGCCAGCATGAGCGCGACCCGCACGGTCACCGCTCGCCAGCCGCGCCGCCCGAGGCGCGGCCAGAGCCAGATGGTCGCGGCGAACAGCCCCACTGCCGAGGCGACGGAGAGCGCCAGAACCGCGTTACTGGTGAGACCCATGAGGAGTTCAAGACCTATTCAGTGAGATTTTCCTGAGAGCGAGTGAACCCGCCCCCCGGAAGTGCCGTCCTAGAAGACGCAAATCGACCGACGCGGCGGCCGGACCGGCCGTCGGACGAAGGATCTCTCGCGGAGCCATGGGAAGCGATGTCTGACAGGATAGATGGGGACAAATCACGATCGGTTCCGGATCGGGTACGCCGCATCCTTCGCGGCCCTCGCCCCGAGACGGTTCCCGCCCTGGTCGGCACGGCCTGCACGATCGTGGGCCTCCTCGACATCGCCGCCTCGGTCTACCCGCGCTTCCGGCACAGCCGGATGCACGCCCTGGCCGAGGTGCTGCCCGGGACCCTGGGTCCCTTCGCGGCCGCGATGTCGCTGAGCGCCGGTGTACTGCTGCTGCTCCTCGCCCACGGACTCAAGCGCCGCAAGCGCCGGGCCTGGCGGGCTGCGGTCGTACTGCTGCCGGCGGGCGCCCTCGCCCAGTTCGCCTACCGGCACTCCGTCATCGGCGTGCTCATCTCCCTCGGTCTGTTCGCGCTCCTGCTGCACCACCGCAAGGAGTTCGCGGCCCTGCCTGACCCGCGCAGCCGCTGGCGGGCGCTGGCCAACTTCGTGGTCCTGGGCGCCGGTTCCATCGGCCTCGGCCTGGTCGTCGTCAGCTCGCACCCGAGCCGGATCGTCGGCAGCCCCGGCCTGACGCACCGTCTGGAGCACGTGTTCTACGGCCTGTTCGGCTTCGAGGGCCCGATCGCCTACACCGGTGGCGTGGACTGGACCGTCGGCTACTCGCTCGGCGCCCTCGGTCTGCTCACCGCCGTCACCACGGTCTACTTCGCCTTCCGGCCCGAGCACCCGGCCGCCCGCCTCACCGAGGAGGACGAGCGCCGGCTGCGCGAGCTCCTGGAGCGGCACGGCGCCCGTGACTCCCTCGGCTACTTCGCGCTCCGCCGCGACAAGGGCGTCGTCTTCTCCCCCAGCGGCAAGGCCGCCGTCTGCTACCGCGTCGTCTCCGGCGTGATGCTCGCCAGTGGTGACCCCATCGGCGACGTCGAGGCCTGGCCCGGCGCCATCGAGCGTTTCATGGACGAGGCCACATCGCACTCCTGGACCCCCGCGGTCATGGGCTGCAGCGAGACCGGCGGCGAGGTCTGGACCCGCGAGACCGGCCTCGACGCCCTCGAACTCGGCGACGAGGCGGTGGTGGACGTCGCGGATTTCTCGCTGACCGGACGCGCGATGCGGAACGTACGCCAGATGGTCAAGCGCATCGAGCGCAATGGCTACGAAACCCGCGTACGGCGCGTCCGTGACCTCGGCGACGCCGAACTGGAGCGGGTGCGCCAGGCCGCCGAGGCATGGCGCGGCACCGACACCGAGCGCGGCTTCTCCATGGCGCTCGGCCGGGTCGGGGAGGCCGGTGACGGCGATGCGCTGATCGCCACCGCCCACAAGACCGACGAGGGCGAACCCGGCCCCTACGGCGACCTGAAGGCCATCCTCCACTTCGTACCCTGGGGCACCGACGGCGTGTCCCTCGACCTGATGCGCCGCGACCGCTCCGCCGACCCCGGCATGAACGAGCTGCTGATCGTGGCCGCGCTCGAGCAGGCGCCCAAGCTCGGCATCACCCGTGTCTCGCTGAACTTCGCCATGTTCCGCTCGGCCCTGGCCCGCGGCGAGAAGCTCGGTGCGGGACCGGTGCTGCGGATGTGGCGCGGGCTGCTGGTCTTCCTCTCGCGCTGGTTCCAGATCGAGTCGCTGTACAAGTTCAACGCCAAGTTCCGGCCCCGCTGGGAGCCGCGGTTCGTCGTGTTCCGCAACACCCGCGACCTGCCGCGCATCGGCCTGGCCGCGATGCAGGCCGAGGGCTTCGTGAACCTCGCCCTGCCCCGCCCGTTCGCCGGCCGCCGCGCGGCCCGTCAGCCGCAGCCCTGCGCACACATCCGCCCGGCCGCCGCGGAGCACGAGGTCCGCGCGGCGTAGCGGTCCCGCCCACCCCCTAGGCTGGACGCATGAGTACGTTGAGCGGACGGGGCACGGTCGAGGGACTGCCGGAATGGGACCGCTGTGCGGTCATGGGCGTGGTGAACGTGACGCCCGACTCCTTCTCCGACGGCGGCCGCTGGTTCGACACCAAGGCCGCCATCGGGCACGGCCTGGACCTCGTCGCCCAAGGCGCCGATCTCGTCGACGTCGGCGGCGAGTCCACCCGTCCGGGCGCCACCCGCGTCGACGAGGACGAGGAACTGCGCAGGGTCGTGCCCGTCGTCCGCGGGCTCGTCTCGGAAGGCGTCACCGTCTCCGTCGACACCATGCGGGCCACGGTCGCCGAGCAGGCCGTCGCCGCCGGTGCCTCGCTCGTCAACGACGTCAGCGGCGGCCTCGCCGACCCCCGTATGGTGCCGGTCGTCGCCGCGGCGGGTGTCCCCTTCGTGGTCATGCACTGGCGCGGGTTCAGCCAGGACATGAACAGCCGTGCCGTCTACACCGACGTCGTCGCCGAGGTCACCGCGGAACTCCGTGCCCGCATGGACGCCGTCGTCGAGGGCGGCGTCGCCCCCGAACGCATCGTCATCGACCCGGGCCTCGGCTTCGCCAAGCAGGCCGAGCACGACCTCGCCCTCGTCGCCCACCTCGCCGAACTGCGGCAGTTCGGCCGCCCCCTGCTGGTCGCCGCCTCCCGCAAGCGGTTCCTCGGCGCCGTGCTCGCCTCCGACGGCGGCACCCCGCCGCCGGCCCGGGAACGCGACGCCGCCACCGCCGCGGTCTCCGCCCTCGCCGCCCAGGCGGGCGCCTGGGCGGTCCGCGTCCACGAGGTACGGGCGACCGCCGACGCCGTGCGCGTGGCACGGGCCGTCGAAGGAGCCCGGTGACCGGCACCCCCGGCAGGCACGGCGGCACCGGCGACGCCGCCGCCGTCGAACAGGCCAACGCCGCCTTCTACGAGGCGATGGAGCGGGGCGACTTCGAAGGCATCTCGGACCAGTGGCTGGACGACGGCATCTCCTGCGTCCACCCCGGCTGGCCCGCGCTCTCGGGCCGCGGCGAGGTCCTGCGGTCCTACGCCCTGATCATGGCCAACACCGACTACATCCAGTTCTTCCTGACCGATGTGAAGGTCACCGTCTCGGGCGACACCGCGCTGGTCACCTGCACCGAGAACATCCTCAGCGGCGGTCCCGCCGAGGACGGGAACGAGCTCGGCCCCCTCGTCGGGCAGCTCGTGGTGGCCACCAATGTGTTTCGCCGCACACCCGACGGCTGGAAGATGTGGTCGCACCATGCGTCCCCGGTGTTCGCACAGTCCAGCGACGAGGCGGAAGAGGAGTCCTCCGGCTGAGACCGGGCAGGCGGGCCACGGAAGGGCCGCCACGGAGCCCCATGGACGAGCGCAGGGGGTGCTCGCAGGTAGATTCGAGTGAGGGTGGCACGTCGACCGCACTCGGTGTCCGCCCGTACACCCGACGACAGCAGGAGTGATTCGCGTGGATCGTGTCGCGCTGCGCGGCCTCAGGGCCCGTGGGCACCACGGCGTCTTCCCCAGGGAGCGCGAGGAGGGCCAGACCTTCATCGTCGACCTGGTGCTGGGGCTCGACACCCGCCCGGCAGCGGCCGACGACGACCTGGCGAAGACGGTGCACTACGGTGTCGTGGCCGAAGAGGTCGTGGACGTCGTCCAGGGAGAGCCGGTCGACCTGATCGAGACGCTCGCCGAGCGCATCGCCCAGCAGTGCCTGAAGCACGACGGCGTCCAGGAGGTGGAGGTGTGCGTCCACAAGCCGGACGCCCCGATCACCGTGCCGTTCGACGACGTGACCGTCACGATCACCCGGAGCCGCGCATGATGAACCCCACGAGCGACCCGACCGTCCAGCCGGTACCGGCCTCCGTCGTGGAGACCGTCGACGCCGCCGACACCACCCTGAGCAACCCCAAATGGGCCGTGCTCTCCCTCGGGAGCAACCTCGGCAACCGGCTGGAGACCCTCCAGGGCGCCGTCGACGCGCTGGAGGACACCCCGGGGCTGCGGGTCAAGGCCGTCTCGCCGGTCTACGAGACCGAGCCGTGGGGCGTCGAGCCCGGATCCCAGCCGTCGTACTACAACGCCGTCGTACTGATCCGGACGACCTTGCCGCCGGAGTCGCTGCTGGAGCGCGGCCAGGCGGTCGAGGAGGCCTTCGACCGGGTCCGTGAGGAGCGGTGGGGCCCCCGGACCATAGACGTGGACATCATCACGTACGCCGGGGCGGTGTCCGACGACCCGGCGCTCACCCTGCCGCACCCGCGCGCGCACCAGCGGGCGTTCGTGCTGGCTCCCTGGCTCGATGTCGACCCGGACGCCCAGCTCCCCGGGCACGGCCCGGTCTCCGGCCTCCTGGCCTCGCTCGGACAGGAGGGCGTGCTCGTCCGTCCCGACCTGGAACTCCGCCTCCCCGAGTAATCGTTAGGCTCTGCGGAGTCATCGGTACGACAGAGGACCGGCCGGAGAAGGGCGATGGCGTGAAGCAACTGCGGATCGGAGTGCTCGCTGTGCTGTTCCTGGGGGCCGGTGTGGTCTCCTGGGCCGGTGCCCGCCTCTGGGACTCCGTGGGCGATCTGCCGAGCGTCCCCCTGGCGGCCCCGATCGTGCTGGCCGTCATCGCCGTCGTCCTCACCGCGACCGCGCTGTCCCTGCGGGCCCGGCTCCGGGCCCAGCGGGAACGGCGGCCCGGCGCCAGCGGTGTGGAGCCCCTGATGGCCGCCCGTGCGGTTGTCTTCGGTCAGGCCAGCGCCCTGGTCGCGGCCCTCGTCGCCGGACTCTACGGCGGCACCGGGGTCTTCCTGCTCGGTTTCCTCGACATCCCCGGACGCCGCGACCAGGCCGTGTACGCCGGGTTCGCGGTGCTCGCCGGCATCGCGGTCATCGCCGCCGCCCTGTTCCTGGAGCGCGTCTGCAAGCTGCCCGAGGACGGCGACCACAACGGCCCGCACGGCGGCGGCCCGGCACATGTGGCGTGAGCCGGGGCTCACACCGCATCGGCGGACGGAATCACCGCATCGGCGGGCTGAATCACGTGGGCGACGGCTCAGCGGGCCATGATCAGGCTCATCGCCTCGTTGCGGGTCGCCGCGTCACGCAGCTGACCGCGCACGGCCGAGGTGATGGTCTTGGCTCCCGGCTTGCGGATGCCGCGCATCGACATGCACATGTGCTCGCACTCGACCACGACGATCACTCCGCGCGCCTCCAGGATCTCCATCAGGGAGTCGGCGATCTGCGTGGTCAGACGCTCCTGCACCTGCGGGCGCCGGGCGAAGACGTCGACGAGCCGGGCGAGCTTGGACAAGCCGGTGATCTTCCCGCTGGTCGCCGGGATGTAGCCGACGTGCGCCACCCCCCGGAAGGGGACCAGGTGGTGCTCGCAGCAGCTGAAGACCTCGATGTCCTTGACCAGGATCAGCTCGTCGTGGCCCAGGTCGAACGTCGTGGTCAGCACGTCGTCGGGCTTCTGCCACAGCCCGGCGAATATCTCCTTGTACGCCCGCGCGACGCGGCCCGGGGTCTCTCGGAGGCCTTCGCGGTCGGGATCCTCGCCGACCGCGATGAGGAGCTCTCGTACGGCGTTCTCGGCACGCTTCTCGTCGAATTCGCCGATGGTGCCCTCGCCGTCCAGCGTCACCGGGTCGATCATGTGTGCCTCGTTCCTGTGCTCAGACCTGCGGGCATACACGAAATGCCGCACCTCCCAGGCTAAACCTGGGAGGTACGGCATTAATTCCGGGGCCGGAGGACCGTCGGCGGCCGGCAGCCCGGCCGGGCGGTCTCAGCTCTCGGCGGGGTTCTCCACGACCGCCTCCGTGACCGTGTCCGCGGGGGTCGCGCTGCTGGAGCCGTTGGCCGTGTTGGTCAGGGCCAGCTCCTTCGGCGAGAGCACCGGGGGACGGGTCGACGGGGTGCGGCGCGAGGAGCCGGTCCACGCCGGACGGGCCGGGCGCTTGACCACGGTGGCGAAGATCTCGGCGATCTCCTCCTTGCCCAGCGTCTCCTTCTCCAGCAGGGCGAGGACCAGGTTGTCGAGGACGTCGCGGTTCTCGACGAGGATCTCCCAGGCCTCGTTGTGCGCGGCCTCGATGAGCTTCTTGACCTCTTCGTCGACCAGCGCCGCGACCTCTTCGGAGTAGTCGCGCTGATGCGCCATCTCCCGGCCCAGGAAGGGCTCGGTGTTGTCGCCGCCGAACTTGATCGCGCCGAGCCGCTCGGTCATGCCGTACTGCGTGACCATCGCGCGGGCCGTGGTGGTGGCCTTCTCGATGTCGTTCGCGGCGCCCGTGGTCGGGTCGTGGAAGACGAGCTCCTCGGCCGCGCGACCGCCCAGCATGTAGGCCAGCTGGTCGAGCATCTCGTTGCGCGTGGTCGAGTACTTGTCCTCGTCCGGCAGGACCATGGTGTAGCCGAGGGCGCGGCCGCGGGACAGGATCGTGATCTTGTGGACCGGGTCGGAGTTCGGGGAGGCCGCCGCGACCAGGGCGTGTCCGCCCTCGTGGTACGCGGTGATCTTCTTCTCCTTGTCCGACATGATCCGGGTCCGCTTCTGCGGGCCCGCCACGACGCGGTCGATCGCCTCGTCCAGCATGTGGTTGTCGATCAGCTTCTTGTCGCTGCGCGCGGTGAGCAGCGCGGCTTCGTTGAGCACGTTCGACAGATCGGCGCCGGTGAAGCCCGGCGTGCGGCGGGCGACTGCCGACAGGTCGACGTCCGGGGCGACCGGCTTGCCCTTCTGGTGGACCTTGAGGATCTCCAGGCGGCCCTGCATGTCCGGTCGGTCGACGGCGATCTGCCGGTCGAAGCGGCCGGGACGGAGCAGCGCCGGGTCGAGGATGTCGGGCCGGTTGGTGGCGGCGATCAGGATGACGCCGCCCTTCACGTCGAAGCCGTCCATCTCGACGAGGAGCTGGTTCAGGGTCTGCTCGCGCTCGTCGTGGCCGCCGCCCAGACCGGCACCGCGGTGCCGGCCGACGGCGTCGATCTCGTCGACGAAGACGATGGCGGGGGCGTTCGCCTTGGCCTGCTCGAACAGGTCGCGGACCCGGGAGGCACCGACACCGACGAACATCTCGACGAAGTCGGAACCCGAGATCGAGTAGAACGGGACACCGGCCTCGCCCGCGACGGCGCGCGCGAGCAGCGTCTTGCCCGTACCGGGCGGGCCGTAGAGCAGCACACCCTTGGGGATCTTGGCGCCGACGGCCTGGAACTTGGCGGGCTCCTGCAGGAACTCCTTGATCTCCTGGAGTTCCTCGACCGCCTCGTCGGACCCGGCCACGTCGGCGAAGGTCGTCTTCGGGGTGTCCTTGGTGATGAGCTTGGCCTTGGACTTGCCGAAGTTCATGACCCTGGAGCCGCCGCCCTGCATCTGGTTCATCAGGAACAGGAAGACGACCACGATGAGCACGAACGGGAGCAGCGAGAACAGGATCCCGACGATCGGGTTCTGCTTGTCCGGCGAGACGGTGTAGCCCTTCTCCAGGTCACCGCTGTCGTACTTGGCCTGGAGCTTGTTGGCCAGCGCGACGCCCTGCTCGCCGTTGATGTAGTTCGCCTGGATCTTGTCGCTGTCGTCGACCTTCTGGCCGTCCTTCAGCTCGATCTTGATGGTCTGGCTGTCACCGGTGGTGATCTTGGCCTGCTTGACCTGGTTCTTGTCGATCGCCTGGACGACCTCGGCTGTGTCCACCGACTTGTAGCCGCCGGACGAGCCGACGACCTGCATCAACACGACCACGGCGAGGACGGCCAGCACGATCCACATGACCGGCCCACGGAAGTATCGCTTCACGTCCATCCATACGGGGCGGCGATGCCGCCCCGTCCCTCCTGCCCGTTGGTAGTCGCTGCTTGGGAAGCTGCTGTGCCTGCGTTTGAAGCTACTGTGACTGTTCTTCGGACGGTACCCCAGCTTGTCACCCGTGACCGTACGGTACGCCTGACAAACCCGTCTTCCCCTGCTCCAACGGCGGGGGACGGTCTCCGGTTCCCGCTCCGGGCGGCTCCGCGGAATCCGCGAAGCCGCCGGTGGTGCGCGTCAGCCGCCGTACACGTGCGGCGCGAGCGTGCCGACGAACGGCAGGTTGCGGTACTTCTCCGCGTAGTCCAGGCCGTACCCGACCACGAACTCGTTCGGGATGTCGAACCCGATCCACTTCACGTCGATGGCCACCTTGGCGGCGTCCGGCTTGCGGAGCAGCGTGCACACCTCGAGGGAGGCGGGCTCGCGGGAGCCGAGGTTGGAGAGCAGCCAGGAGAGCGTCAGACCGGAGTCGATGATGTCCTCGACGATCAGGACGTGCTTGCCCTTGATGTCGGTGTCCAGGTCCTTGAGGATGCGCACGACCCCCGAGGACTGGGTGCCCGCGCCGTAGGACGAGACGGCCATCCAGTCCATGGTGAGGGGCGTGGACAGGGCGCGCGCCAGGTCCGCCATCACCATGACGGCGCCCTTCAGCACGCCGACGATGAGCAGGTCCTTGCCCGCGTACTCGGCGTCGATCTTCGCGGCCAGCTCGGCCAGCTTGGCGTCGATCTCTTCTTTGGTGATGAGCACCGACTTGAGGTCGGCACCCATGTCCTTCACGTCCACCCGCTCATCGCTTTCTTGGTCGCCCTCAGCCGCCCGGATCCTGGTCGAGGATGCCGGACTCAGCTTTGCCGGATGACCAGTCTGCCACCCTGCCGACGGGCCTCCACTCGGCCGGGCAGGTTGATGGCGCCCTGGCCGCGCCATCCCGTGATGAGCCGGTCGACTTCCTCGATGTGCCGGGCGAAGAGCGAACCCGCAGGTGAACCCGCTGTGATGACGGCCCGACGGAGCACCCGGCGGCGCACCGCGGCCGGGAGGCAGAAGAGCTTGGCGCACTCGAGCTGTCCGTCCCCGTCGCGGACGGAGGCGTCGGCGTCGGCGGCCCACGCGTCGAGGGCGTCGGCGTCGTCGCGGGACAGCTGGGCGGTACGGGCGAGGGCCTCGACCACTCCCTTGCCGAGAGCTTTCTCCAGCGCGGGCAGGCCTTCGTGGCGCAGCCGGGAGCGGGTGTAGGCGGGGTCGGCGTTGTGCGGGTCGTCCCAGACCGGGAGGGACTGCACCATGCAGGCCTTGCGGGCGGTCTGGCGATCGATCTGGAGGAAGGGGCGGCGGTACCGGCCGGCGGCGCCGGTGACGGCGGCCATGCCGGAGAGCGAGCGGATGCCGGAGCCGCGGGCGAGACCCAGCAGGACGGTTTCCGCTTGGTCGTCGCGGGTGTGGCCGAGCAGGACGGCGACGGCGCCGAGCTGCTCGGCGGCGGAGTCCAGGGCGGCGTAGCGGGCGTCCCGGGCGGCGGCCTCGGGACCGCCTTCGCGGCCGACGGTGACGGCCAGCGACTCCACGGGATCGAGCCCGAGTCCGGTCAGCCGGTCGGCGACCTCGGCGGCGCGCTGCGCGGAGCCGGCCTGGAGGCCGTGGTCGATGGTGATGCCTCCGGCCCGGAGGCCGAGGCGCGGCGCCTCGAAGGCGAGGGCGGAGGCGAGCGCCATGGAGTCGGCGCCGCCCGAGCAGGCGACGAGCACGAGCGGGGGCGCGGCCGTGCCGCGGTCGGTGTTGGCTTCGGTGAGAACGTCGTGGAGTACGCGGCGGACCGCCAGGCGTATCGCCGCGACCGCAGGATGGGGACCCATGTCCGCTGCCCTTCGGTGATGTCGGGGTGCCTCGGGTGGTGGGGAGAGGCTCGGTCACTCAGAGTGCGTCGATGGTGACAGAACCGAGCCGTTCCCCGAGCATTGCACGCCTACGCATGCCCCACGGTCCCTCGGACGGGTGATGCTGTGTACTTCGGGGGGACGCTCTGCCGCACTGGTGTCAGGGTTCCGGCTTCCGGTGCACCCGCGCGATCCAGTCCGCCGGTTTGGCGATCTCCGCCTTGGTGGGGAGGGTGTTGGGGGAGGTCCACACCCTGTTGAAGCCGTCCATGCCCACCTCCTGCGCGACGGCGCGCACGAAGCGCTCGCCGTCGCGGTACTGCCGCAGCTTGGCGTCGAGGCCGAGGAGCTTGCGCAGCGCCTGGTCGAGCCTGCCGGCGCCCCGGGCCCGGCGCTGCTGGAACTTCTCCCGGATCTCGGCGACGGTCGGTACGACGGTGGGGCCGACGCCGTCCATCACGAAGTCCGCGTGGCCTTCGAGCAGCGACATCACGGCGGTGAGCCGCCCCAGGATCTCGCGCTGGGAGGGCGTCTGCACGATCTCGACGAGGCTGCGGGCACTGTCGCCCTCCTCACCCTCGGGGCGGCTCCCGGCGAGCGACTGGGCCGCCTCGCGGAGCCGTTCCAGCACGGTCACGGGGTCGACGTCGGTCTCCGCGAGGAACGCCTGGATCTCGCCCTCCAGGTGGTCGCGGAGCCAGGGCACCGCGGTGAACTGGGTCCGGTGGGTCTCCTCGTGGAGGCACACCCACAGCCGGAAGTCGTGCGGGCGGACGTCGAGTTCGCGCTCGACGTGGACGATGTTCGGCGCGACGAGCAGGAGCCTGCCGCCGCCGTTCGCACCGCCGGGGAACTCCAGTCCGGGCGGGGCGAAGGTCTCGTACTGGCCGAGGACGCGGGACGCGAGGAACGACAGCAGCATGCCCAGCTCCACGCCGGTGACCTTGCCGCCGACGGCGCCCAGGACGGCTCCGCCGGGGCCGCCGGCGCGGCGCTCCTGCATCTTGTCCAGCAGGGGTCGCAGGAGCTCGCGGAAGCCCGCGACGTTCGCCCTGACCCAGCCGGCCCGGTCCACCACCAGGACGGGGGTGTCCCCCCGGTCGCCCTGGGGCGTCAGGCCGGTGAACGCCCGCACATGCTCCTCGGAGGCCCGCGCATGGCGGCGCAGCTCGGCGACGACGGCTCGCGCCTCGTCCCGGCTCACCTCCGGGCCGGGCCGCACGAGACGCGTCGCGGTCGCCGCGGCGAGGTTCCAGTCGACCATCTCGGCACCACCGATGCTCGTCATGCGTCAACGGTACGTGCTGGCCGGGTGGTCCGGTCAGGTGTCGTACCCGCCCGGGGCCGCAGCGGTCCCTTCCGCGGCGTCCGCCCGCGCCTGAGTGGCAAGGCGCTCCATGGCGTCCGGCCAGGCGATCGGGAGGCGGTCCGCGGGGACCTCCCAGTACACGAAGGTGGAGCTCCCGGTGACGGACCGCATGGACTTCATGATGCTCCGGTGCGGCTCGGTGCGGGCGTACGCGTGGAGGGCGTCGCGGTCCTGCCACGCGGAGAGCGTGTAGAAGCACCGCCCCAGTGGACGGGCGACGAGCGAGGCGCCGTAGGCACCGGGCGCGCGGCGCACCTGTCCCCAGGCCGCGAAGGACTTCAGGAGGAACCGCGGCACGTCACGGAGGGACCGCACCTCGAAGCGCGAGGCCATGACGAAGGCCCGGGCTCCCGGCGGGGCGGGGTTCGGAGTCGTCCAGGGAAGTGTGGGCACGGTGCTCGCCTCCTTGTTGGAGAGTGACACTATCCATACTAGACAGTGACACTGTCCAATAGCCAGAGGGCGAGGGAGCAGGAGCACGTGCGCATTTCCGAACTGAGCCGCCGCAGCGGCGTGTCGATCCCGACGATCAAGTACTACCTGCGCGAGGGCCTGCTGCCGCCCGGCCGCGCCACGGCCGCCACGCAGGCCGAGTACGGGGAGGCACACATCCGGCGGCTGCGGCTGGTCCGCGCGCTCATCGGGGTGCGGGGCCTCTCGGTGAGCGCCACCAAGGAGGTCCTGGCCGCGGTCTCCGAGCACGAGAGCGATGTGCACCAGGTGCTCGGCCTCGTCCTCGGCGCACGACCGGCCGGCCCCGCGTACGGGGCAGGCGAGACCGCGCCCCGTACGGAGGATCCCTCCGTCGAGGCCCTGCTCGCCGAGCTGGGCTGGCAGGTCTCGCCCCGCTCCCCCGCCCGGAAGGTCGTCGCCGAGACCCTGGAGACCCTGCGTTCCTTCGGCCTGGACGCCGACTGGCGGGGCCTGCTGCCCTACGCCGACCTGGCCGCGCGGACCGCGGCACTGGACCTCGACCAACTGGAGGGCATCGACGACCCGCTCGAACAGGCCGAGCGCGCGATGCTCGTCACGGTCCTCCTGGAGCCGACGCTGCTGGCGCTGCGCCGACTGGCACAGGAGGACGCGTCCGCGAGGCGTGCATCCGGGGCGCAAGGCGCCTCGGGCGGCTGAGCCGGCGCCCGCGACGCGGCATGCCGGCTGAGACGCGGTCCGGCGACGCGGCATGCCGGCTGATACGACGTCCGGACCCCTCAGGAACCGCCACGGCAGCCGCACGCGCTCACCGCGGAGGCGAGGCGGTCGAGGGCCGGCTGGGCCGAGGACGCGTCCGCACCCGCGGACAGGAAGGCGAACGTCAGCAGTCGGCCGTTCGCGTCGACGACCGTGCCGGCCAGGGTGTTGACCTGGTTGAGGCTGCCCGTCTTGGCGCGGACGACGCCCCCGCCCGTCATCCCGCCGGAGGCGAGGCCGCCCTGGCCGGACCCGAAGCGGGTGGTCAGCGTGCCGCTGAACCCGGCGACGGGCAGACCGGTCAGCACCGGCCGCAGCTCGGGGTGCTCCGGCCCCGCGGCCAGGGCGAGCAGCCGAGCGAGCAGACCGGCGGACAGCCGGTCGTCGCGGCTGAGCCCGCTGCCGTCCGCGAACCGCGCCCCGTCCACCGGCAGGCCGAGCTTCCTCAGCTGTCCGGCGACCGCCTCCCCCGCGCCCGCGAAGTCGGCGGGCCGCTTCGTGGCGAGGGCGGTGTGCCGGGCCAGGGCCTCGGCGAGGTCGTTGTCGCTGACGGTGAGCATCCGCTCGACGAGGGCGGACAGCGGCCGGGAGCGGGTCTCGGCGATCGTGACGGCGCCCTTGGGCGCCGTCCGGGCGACCGGGCCAGAGCCGGTCGCGACACCGCGTTCGCGCAGCAGCGCGGCGAACGCGCGGGCGGCGTCCCCGGCCGGGTCAGGGGACCGGTCGGCGGGGCCCGCGTCCGAACCCTCGGGACGCCCCTCGTTCGTCATCAGGGGGACGACCGGCGCGATGTTGGGGTTCTCCCCGATGGAGTGCCGGACGGGCCCGGAGTACAGGGAGGTGTCGTACGCCAGCACGACCTCGGTGAGCTTCCTGGCACGTACCGCCCGGGCCGTGGCGTCGGCGAGGGTTCGCAGCCCGGCCGTGTCGAGTGTGGGGTCCCCGCCGCCGACCAGGACGACGGTCCGGTGGTCGGCGGTCGCCCGCACGGTGGTGGGGATGCGATGCGCGGGACCCAGCGCGCTCAGTGCGGCGACACCCGTTGCGATCTTGATCGTGGAGGCGGGCGTCATGGCGTCGCCGGCCCGGTCCCCGTACAGCTGCTCGCCCGTCACCGCGTCGAGGACGGCCGCGGAGCGGTCCGGTCCCAGCCCGGGATCGTCCAGCAGTGGGCCGAGCGCGGCGACCAGCCCCGCCCTGCCGGGGGCGTCGGCTCCGGCGGACACGGCGAGCACGGCGGGCGCGCTGGGGGCGGGCGCCGGGGTCCCGGCGGGGGCGGGACGGGCCGGCCGGGCGTGATGTGCGCCACCCGACCGCGGCACGGCGGCGGCCCGCGCGCGTTCCGCCGTACGCTGGCCGGCCTCCCACGGGCCGGCCGCGGCCACCGCCACGGAGGCCATGACCAGGCCCAGTACGGCGGCACCGGCCGTGAACTGCCACACGGGGGCTCCGGCGGGACTCCGGCGGGAGAACGCGGTCAGCTGCCGCATCACGGACCAGCCCCTTTCGCGATCAAGCACATGCGTAGGGGACACTTAATCACTGCGGCTTGCCGCGAGCATGGCACCCCGGTCCGCATGGCAGACCGATCCTGCCCGGGAGCCGGGTTCCATGCGGACGGCAGCATCATCCGACGTATGTGTTGATCATGGAGGAGCCACCCGTGGAGTTCGACGTCACCATCGAGATCCCGAAGGGTTCGCGGAACAAGTACGAGGTGGACCACGAGACCGGTCGGATCCGCCTGGACCGTCGACTCTTCACTTCCACCAGCTACCCCGCCGACTACGGCTTCGTCGAGAACACCCTCGGCGAGGACGGCGACCCGCTGGACGCGCTGGTCCTCCTGGACGAGCCCACCTTCCCGGGCTGCCTGATCAAGTGCCGCGCCATCGGCATGTTCCGGATGACCGACGAGGCGGGCGGCGACGACAAGCTGCTCTGCGTCCCGGCCTCGGACCCGCGTGTCGAGCACCTGCGCGACATCCACCACGTGTCGGAGTTCGACCGCCTGGAGATCCAGCACTTCTTCGAGGTCTACAAGGACCTGGAGCCCGGCAAGTCCGTCGAGGGCGCGAACTGGGTCGGCCGTGCCGAGGCCGAGGCCGAGATCGAGGCCTCCTACAAGCGCCTGGAGGCGCAGGGCGGCGCCCACTGACGCGCACAGCGGAGCGATGACGGCGGGCGGTGCACCTCGGGTGGTGCACCGCCCGCCGTCCTTCCCGGACACGCCCGCGCCCCCGTCCGGACGGGGGCGCGGGCGTGTCCGGGCACGGGGGCGCCGGACGTGCCCGGGCATGGGAGCGTCGTACGGGGCGTGTCCGGGCACGGGCGCCGTACGCGGCAGGTACAGACACGGTGGCCCCGTACGCGGCAGATACAGGCACAGGAGCGCTGTACGGGCCGCGTGCGTGTGCCCGGAGCCCGCGAGGGTATGCGGCCGCCTGCGCGGTCACGTCGCGGCCGCACGGTCACGTTCCGGCCGCCTTGGGCGGCACTCTGCGACGCCCGCCGTACGGATGGACGTACGAACCGTGCCGATACTGGGTGCGTGAGCGAACGATGACCGAATCCGAGGGTCCGGGTGACCGGAAACCCACTTCCGACGAGGCGCACAGCGCCTTCACCCCGCCGCCCGGCACGGAGCCGCCGGCGAGGTCCGAGGACGAGCACCCCACATCGGAGTTCGCCGTTCCGGAGGGACTGACCATCGGTCCGGCGCCCGGTCCGGCCGCCTCCGCGTTCCCGCCCGCCGAGGACGCGCCGAAGGTCCGGCTGACCAAGGACACGCACTGGCAGGACGAGATGCGCACCATGCTGCGCATGCCGGCGGCCGAGCGGCCGGCGGCGGAACCGGTGCAGCGGACGGCGGGGGAACCGGCCGGTGCCGCGCCGCGCGTCCTCGACCTGACCCTGCGCATCGGCGAGCTGCTGCTCTCGGGAGGCGAGGGCGCCGAGGACGTCGAGGCGGCGATGTTCGCGATCAGCCGGGCGTACGGACTGGACCGCTGCGAACCGACCGTCACCTTCACGCTGCTCTCGATCACGTACCAGCCGTCGCTGGTGGACGACCCCGTAACGGCGAACCGGACCGTGCGGCGGCGCGGCGCCGACTACACCCGCCTCGCCGCGGTGTACCGGCTGGTGTCCGCCATCACGGCGGAGGCGCACGACGTCACGCTGGAGGAGGCGTACCGGCGGCTGGCGGTGATCCGCCGCAACCGTCACCCGTACCCGGGCTGGCTGCTGACCGTGGCGGCGGGGCTGCTCGCGGGGGCGGCCTCGGTTCTGCTGGGCGGCGGGCCGGCGGTCTTCCTCGCGGCGACGGCCGGGGCGATGCTCGGCGACCGGCTGGCCTGGCTGTGCGCGGGCCGCGGGCTCCCGGAGTTCTACCAGTTCGTCGCGGCCGCCATGCCACCGGCCGCGATGGGCGTGGGCGTCAGCATGCTGCACGCCGGTCTCCGGCCGTCCGCGGTGATCACCGGAGGACTGTTCGCGCTGATCCCCGGCCGTGCGCTGGTCGCGGCCGTCCAGGACGGGCTCACCGGCTTCTACATCACGGCGTCGGCCCGGCTGCTGGAGGTCGCCTATCTGTTCGTCGGCATCGTGGTGGGCGTCCTGACCGTGCTGTACGGGGGCGTGCAGCTCGGCGCGACCCTCAATCCGGAGGGGGCGCTGAACCCGGTCGAACGGCCCGTGGTGCAGATCCTCGCCGCGATGGTGCTGTGCCTGACCTTCGCCCTGCTGCTCCAGCAGGAGCGGGGCACCGTGCTGTTCGCCGCGGCCAACGGCGGCGTGGCCTGGGTGATCTTCGCGGCGATCACCTTCACGGGAAACGGGTCGCCGGTGCTGGCTACGGCGGCCGCGGCGGGCCTGGTCGGCCTGTTCGGGCAGCTGATGTCGCGCTACCGGTCGACGTCGTACCTGCTCTACGTCACGGCGGCGATCGGGCCCCTGCTGCCCGGCAGCGCGGTGTACTTCGGGGTGCTGGCCATCGCCCAGAACAACATGGACGAGGGGATCACCTCGCTCGCCAAGGCCGCGGCACTGGCCCTGGCGATCGCGATTGGCGTGAACCTCGGCGCGGAGATGGCCCGGCTGTTCCTCAGGACCCCGGGCGCGGCGCGCAGCGCGGCGAAGCGCACCCGGGGGTTCTGATCCCGGGTGGGTCCGGGGTCAGCGCTTGGCGTGGCGGCCGCGCTGCGAGGGCGGCGTGGAGTCCCCGGGCCCGGCGGCGTGGTCGGTGGCGTACGGGGCGACCGCGGCCTTCTTGGACTGGCTGCGGGCCCGGATGAACTCGATGACGATCGGGATCACGGAGAGCACCACGATCCCGATGAGGATCATCTCGATGTTCTTGTGCACGAACTCGACCTTGCCGAGCGCCGCGCCGAGCAGGGTGACCCCGGCGCCCCAGAGGACACCGCCGATGACGTTGAAGGTGATGAACGAGCGGTAGTTCATCCGGCTGACGCCGGCGATGATCGGCGTGAAGGTCCGCACGATCGGCACGAAGCGGGCCAGGACCAGGGACTTCGGTCCGTACTTCTCGAAGAACTCGTGGGCCTTCTCGACGTTCTCCTGCTTGAACAGCTTGGAGTCCGGGCGGCTGAAGAGCGCGGGCCCGACCTTGCGCCCGAAGAGATAGCCGACCTGGTCGCCCGTGATCGCCGCGAGCACGATGAGGGTGCAGACGAGCCAGAGCGGGAGGTCGAGCTTTCCGGCGGTGACGAGCAGGCCCGTGGTGAAGAGCAGCGAGTCACCCGGCAGGAAGAAGCCGATGAGAAGGCCGGATTCGGCGAAGACGATGACCAGGACCCCGATCAGGCCGAACGTGGTGATCAGATAGTCCGGGTCCAGCCAGCTCGGTCCGAGCGCAAGCGTATTCACGGGTTCCGGGCTCCTGGGTCGAGAGGCGGGCAAGGCGGCGCGGCGCAGGCGGTGCCGCATACGGGATGGGCGGCCTGCGTGGTGCTGGTGCGGTGCCCAAAGCTATCAACGCCTCGTGACGACCCGTAGTTCCAGCGGCCCTCCCAGGATGCACGGTGCCCGCGGCCGGACAAAGCTTGCGGTGAAGCCGGACAAATCCCACGGATGGGGCGGACCGTTCCGACGGTCGACCCGTCCGGCGGGTGTGACCGATCCGCACGCCACCGACCCGCCGGTGACCGATCCGCACGCGACCGACCGTCGGTGACCGAAGGCGACCGACCCGCGGGTGACGCGTCCGCCGGGATGAGCCGGCGGGCCCGACAGGAAGGAGGCGGACCCATGGGCATCGACGAGTACGGCGGCGGCCAGGGCGCTCAGTCCGACGTGCTGGTGGTGACGACCAACGATGTGCCCGGCTACCAGGTCGACCACGTGATCGGCGAGGTCTTCGGCCTGACCGTCCGCTCACGGCATGTCGGCAGCCAGATCGGCGCGGGCCTGAAGTCGCTGGTGGGCGGCGAGCTGAGGGGTCTGACCAAGACCCTGGTGCAGACCCGCAATCAGGCCATGGAACGGCTCGTTGAGCAGGCCAGGGCCCGCGGCGCGAACGCGGTGCTGATGTTCCGCTTCGATGTGACCGAGGCCGCCGACGTGGGCACGGAGGTCTGTGCCTACGGGACCGCGGCCGTGATCAGCAAGGCGTCGTGATCGCATGGCATTGCACACCGGAAGCACTGGACACGGAGAAGAGGGCCGTGAGGGCAGGGAACGCCGCAGGCTGTCCCTGAACCCGTTCTACGGCGTGGCCGACCCCACGGGCGGCATGGAGACGGCGCCGCCGAAGCACCGGCTGCCGGACGATCCGATGCCGCCGACGACCGCGTACCAGCTGGTGCACGACGAGCTGATGCTGGACGGGAACGCCCGGCTGAACCTCGCGACGTTCGTGACGACCTGGATGGAGCCCCAGGCCGCCCAGCTGATGGCGGAGTGCCGCGACAAGAACATGATCGACAAGGACGAGTACCCGCGGACCGCCGAGCTGGAGCGCCGCTGCGTGGCGATGCTCGCGGACCTGTGGCACGCACCCGACCCCGGGAAGGCCGTGGGCTGCTCGACGACCGGTTCGAGCGAGGCGTGCATGCTCGCCGGAATGGCGCTGAAGCGCCGCTGGGCGAAGAAGCGCGGCCCCGGCGCCGGCCAGCCGAACCTTGTGATGGGCATCAACGTGCAGGTGTGCTGGGAGAAGTTCTGCACCTTCTGGGACGTGGAGCCTCGGCTGGTGCCGATGGAGGGGAACCGGTTCCATCTCGATCCGCAGGCCGCCGCCGAGCTGTGCGACGAGAACACCATCGGCGTGGTCGCGATCCTCGGTTCCACCTTCGACGGCAGCTACGAACCGGTGGCCGAGGTCTGCGCCGCCCTGGACGCCCTTCAGGAACGGACCGGTCTGGACGTCCCGGTCCACGTGGACGGCGCGTCGGGCGCGATGGTGGCGCCCTTCCTCGACGAGGACCTGGTCTGGGACTTCCGGCTGCCGCGGGTGGCGTCGATCAACACCTCGGGCCACAAGTACGGGCTCGTCTACCCCGGGGTCGGCTGGGCGCTGTGGCGGTCCCCGGCCGAGCTCCCGGAGGAGCTGGTGTTCCGGGTGAACTACCTCGGCGGTGACATGCCGACGTTCGCGCTGAACTTCTCCCGGCCGGGCGCACAGGTCGTGGCGCAGTACTACACGTTCGTACGGCTCGGGCGGTCGGGATTCCAGGCGGTGCAGCAGACCGCGCGTGACGTGGCGCAGGGGCTGTCCCGGAGGATCGAGGCGCTGGGCGACTTCCAGCTGCTGACGCACGGCGACCAGCTGCCGGTGTTCGCGTTCACCACGGAGCCGGGGGTCGAGGCGTACGACGTGTTCGACGTGTCGCGGCGGCTGCGGGAGGAGGGCTGGCTGGTGCCCGCGTACACGTTCCCGAAGAACCGCCAGGACCTGTCGGTGCTGCGGATGGTGTGCCGCAACGGCTTCTCCGCCGATCTCGCCGAACTGCTCCTGGAGGATCTGGAGCGGCTCCTGCCGGAACTGCGGGCACAGCCGGAACCCTTCAGCCGGGACAAGGCGGCGGCGACATCGTTCCACCACTGACCGGCGGGACGTTCCGCCATCGCCCGGACCGCCGGTGCCCGGACCTGACCGCCGGTCCGGGCGGGGCCGTTCAGCGTTCGTCGTCCTCGTGGGGCGTCCCCGTCGCGTACGGGTTCTCCTGGCCGTCCGCGAGGACGCCGACGAACGGCTCGCCCTCCCCGGCGAAGGTGTAGGCGCCGCCCTCGATGCGCTCGATCAGGCCGCGGGTCCAGGCCGCGTCGGCATCGGCCGAATGGACCCACATGTTCATGATCTCGCCGATGTGGCCGAGCTCTTCGGTGCCGCTGCCGGGGGTGTAGTACTCGGTGACGGTCGTGCGCCACTCGGTCAGGCCCCGGACGCGTTCCTTCAGGAGGGCGACCGCCTCGCCCCGGGGCAGATCCACGATGAAGCCGACGCCGGCAGAGAGGACGTCCGTCTTCTGGCCGTGCGAGGTGAGCGCCTCGCGGAGCAGCGCGAAGTACTCGGCGGTGCCCTGCTCGGTGATCTCGTACTCGGTGCGCGGGGGGCCGCCGACGGTGCTGGGGGCGGTCTCGTGGGCGTGCAGCAGTCCCTGCTTCGCCATCTGCTTGAGCGCGTGGTAGATCGACCCCGGTTTGGCGTTCGACCACTCGTGCGCGCCCCAGAACTCCAGGTCGTTGCGCACCTGGTAGCCGTGCGCGCGCCCGTGCTGGCGTACGGCTCCGAGGACCAGCAGCCGGATCGCGGACATCGGCCTCTCCCGTTCTCATCAACTTTGACTAGGTTACCGGGAGAGGCCGGGGCGGTGTGCCGGATACGTCCGGGCGGGCTGCCGATCAGGCGGGCCGTTCCGGGGGCCCGAGGATGCGGTCCCGGGGGGGCGGTCCGGGACCGGCCAGATGCTGCAGACGGCGGCCGCCGGGATCAGTCCCAACTCTCTCCGGTCTCCAGGGCCACGAGCGCGAAGGCGGTCTTCCCGTCCAGCGACTCCCGGACGATGTCGGCGTGGCCCGCGTGGCGGCCGATCTCCTCCACCAGGCGCAGCAGCAGCCGGCACATCGACACCCCGCCCCCCTTCGGGAACACGGCGCGTCGGGCAGCGGGAACGTGTCGTCCGGACTCGGCACGGACCGGATGAACTCCTCGGGAGGGTGCTCAGCCCCTAGAAGGGGAACTCGGTACGGCCGTGCTGCACGGAGATCCACTTCTGGGTGGTGAAGGCCTCCACCGTCGCGTCGCCGTTCAGCCTGCCCAGTCCGGAGTGCTTCTCGCCGCCGAACGCGACGAGCGGCTCGTCCTGGATCGTCGAGTCGTTGACGTGGAACATCCCGGTGACGATGCGCTTGGCGAAGCGGACACCGCGCTCGGCGTTGCCGGTGTGGACGGCGCCGCTCAGCCCGTACGGACTGTTGTTGGTGATCCGGACCGCCTCGTCCTCGTCGTCGAAGGACGACAGCAGCACCACCGGCCCGAAGACCTCCTGCTGGGCGAGGGCCGAATCCCCGGCCGGACCGGCCAGCACGGTCGGCTCGACGAGCGTGCCCCGGGTGGCGCCCCGGACGAGTGCGGTCGCACCCTCGGCGAGCGCCTGGTCGACGAACGCGGACAGCGCCTCGGCCTGGAAGGTGTTGATGACCGGCCCGATGTGGGTGCCGGGATCCGCCGGGTCACCGGTCCGCAGCTCCTTGACGCGGCGGACGAACTTCTCGGTGAACTCATCCTCGATCGCCCGGTCCAGCAGGATCCGGTTGGCGGCCATACAGACCTGGCCCTGGTACACGAACCGGCTGAACAGGGCCGCGTCGACGGCGTAGTCGACATCGGCGTCGTCGAGCACGACGAGCGCGCTGTTGCCGCTCAGCTCCAGCACGACGCGCTTGAAGAGGCTCCCCGCCACCGCCGCGACGTGCCGGCCGACCCGGTCCGAGCCGGCGAACGAGATCACCTTCGGTACGGGATGCCCTATCAGCGCGTCACCGATCTCCGCGCTGTCGGTGACCACGACGTTCAGCAGCCCGGGCGGCAGGCCCGCGTCCTCGAAGATCTTCGCGATGAGGCCGCCGCCGACCACCGGGGTGTTCTGGTTCGGCTTGATGACGACGGCGTTGCCGAGCGCGAGCGCCGGGGCGACCGACTTCAGGGTGACCAGGAAAGGGAAGTTGTAGGGGCTGATGACACCGACGACACCCACGGGAAGCCGGTAGAGGCGGTTCTCCTTGCCGTCCACTGGCGACGGCAGGATCCGCCCCTCGGGACGCAGCGCGATCCGCACGGCCTCGCGGAGGAACTCCTTGGCGAGACGGACCTCGTACGCGGCCTTGGGCCGGGTGCCGCCCAGCTCGTCGATGATGGCCTCGACGATCTCGGCCTCGCGCTCCTCGACGATCCGCAGGGCGCGCTCGAAGACCAGCCGCCGGGTGTAGGGATTGGTCTCCGCCCACCCCACCTGGGCCCGTTCGGCGGCGCGATAGGCCTCGTCGACCTCGGCGACGGTGGCCACGGTGATCGCGGCGAGCTTCTCGCCGTTGTACGGGTTGAAGTCGATGATGTCCCACGAGCCGCTGCCGGTCCGCCACTCGCCGTCTATGTACTGGTGAGCCAGGTCGGTGAAGAAGGACATGCGATCCCTTACTGCAGGCCGGTGCAGACTCCTGTGAGCGATTGTCATCCTACTGACGGGTCAAGCCTGTTGGAGTGATCAGGACAGCTGGAGCAGGCCACGGAGGAGGTCGCGGCTCTCCGCCGCACCCGGGCTGTCCGCCTGGAGCCGGGCCATGACCCGCTCGTACTGACCGACCTCCTCCGCCTTGTCCAGATACAGCGCACTGGTGAGCTGCTCCAGGTAGACGAGGTCGGACAGGTCGGACTCGGGGAAGCGCAGCAGCGTGAAGGCCCCGCTCTCCCCCGCGTGGCCACCGAAACTGAACGGCATCACCTGAAGGGTGATGTCCGGCTGCTCCGATACCTCGATCAGATGCCTCAGCTGGGCGCGCATCACGTCCCGGCCCCCGTAGGGGCGGCGCAGCGCGGCCTCGTCGAGGACGACGTGGAGCTGCGGCGCCCGCTCGGAGACGAGGACCTTCTGCCGCTCCAGGCGCAGGGCGACACGCCGTTCGATCTCCGCCGCCGGGGCGCCCGGCATTCCGCGGGAGACCACGGCGTGTGCGTACGCCTCGGTCTGGAGCAGGCCGTGGACGAACTGGACCTCGTAGACCCGGATGAGCGAGGCGGCGCCCTCCAGGCCGATGTACGTCTGGAACCAGCCGGGCAGCACGTCGCCGTAACTGTGCCACCAGCCCGCGACGTTGGCCTCCTTGGCGAGGGCGAGCAGGGAGCCGCGCTCGGCGTCGTCCGTGACTCCGTAGAGCGTCAGGAGGTCCTCGACGTCCCTGGCCTTGAAGCTCACCCGTCCCAACTCCATGCGGCTGATCTTTGACTCCGACGCGCGGATCGAGTATCCGGCGGCCTCCCGGGTTATCCCGCGCGACTCGCGCAGACGCCTGAGCTGGGAGCCCAGCAGAATGCGCCGGACCACGGAGCCCCCGCCCGGGCCTCCGGCCTGGGCGTGTCCCCAGTCACCTGCGGTCACTTCTCCCACCCTCCCCATCCGACGGTGAGCCGCAGTCTGCCACCAATCGCGCTTCAGCCCGTACTCGTTCGATTACGGAAATGGCCAACCCTGGAATCTGCCCCATGGAATAAACAGCCAAGAACCGGCACGGTGTCGGCCAAGTCGGGCGCGTGCACGTGCATCTGCCCTTGCATCCGCCCTACGCATTCGGGAACCATGGTCCCCGCGCACCTGCGTGCTCGTTCGTCTTGCGCTTTTCACCGCCACGGCCGCGAATCCCGGGAGTGCCTCGCATGGGGACGAATGGATCGACCATGCTCGAGCCGTTACGGCGGGGCCTGCCCCCGCTCGACCCCGCGGCCGTGTCCGGCTCCGCCACCTGCGCACTGCCCGCCCGGTACGAAGCCGTGCGCGGGGCACGCCAGTTCACCCGGTCCACACTGGACCGCTGGGGACTGGCCGACTCCTTCGACGACGTCGCCCTGGTCGTCTCCGAACTGGTCACCAACGCGCTGCGCCACGCCCTGCCCGCCGACGCCGCCCGCGACACCGACCCCCCGGTGCGGCTGCATCTGATGCGCTGGGCCTCACGGCTGGTGTGCGCGGTACGCGACCCCAGCCAGGAGGGCCCCGCGGTGCGGCCGGCGGCGGACTGCACCGACGACTGCTCCGCGGAGTCGGGCCGCGGGCTGTTCCTGGTCGAGTCGTTCTGCGACAGCTGGGGCTGGCACCCCTCGTCCCTGTGCGAGGGAGAGGCCCTGCCGGTAGGCGGGACGCGGCACGGCAAGGTGGTCTGGGCACTGTTCCGGCTGCCGGCCGTCGGACAGTAGCCGGCGCGAGTACGGGCGCCGGCGCACGCGCCACGGCCGCCGCGTGCCCGACGCCTGACGCCGGAACGGCGGTTGGCGTCGGGCGGGGCGCGGTCGTCGGGAGGCGGTGCCTAGCCCCCGGCCACCAGGTGGTCGAACTCCCCGTCCTTCACCCCGAGCAGCATCGCCTCTATCTCCGCCCGCGTGTAGACGAGCGCGGGCCCGTCGGGGTGCCGTGAGTTCCTGACCGCCACCCGGCCGCCCGGAAGTCTGGCGAATTCCACGCACGATCCCTGCGAGTTGCTGTGCCGGCTCTTCTGCCAGACGACTCCCTCAAGCTCTGTGGCCGCCATGCCGTTGTACGCCTGGTGCACAGGCCGCCCCCAAAGAAGGTGCAGAGGTCAACTTCCCCGGATCATAGCTGCGTTCACATGCACACGCATGAGCATATGCACGTGCACGCGCTGTGGTTCTCCAGCTACACAGCAGCGGCGTTCTCCGGCTGCACAGGGAAAGAGACGCGGTCCGCGGCCTTCCGGCTCCCGCGCCGGCGAGCGAAGGCCGCCGGCGGTCGGAGAGGCGTCAGCGGGCGGAGGTGGTGTACGGCAGCAGCGCCATCTCCCGGGCGTTCTTGATCGCGACGGCCAGTTGCCGTTGCTGCTGCGCCGAGACACGGGTGACCCGGCGGCTGCGGATCTTCCCGCGGTCGGAGATGAACCTCCGCAGGAGGTCGGTGTCCTTGTAGTCGATGTAGTCGATGCCTGCCCGGTCCAGTGGGTTCGGCCGGGACTTCGGCGGCTTGCGGTCGGTACGGCGGGCCATGCGGTCCTTCGCTTCCGTAGGGAGTCGGTGGGTGAGGGGTCGGTTCGCCGGGGATCCGTACGTCGGGAATCCGAACGTCGTGGATCGGTTCGCCGGCTCGGGCCCTACGAGACGGGGTCGAGCAGGTCGTCGAAGGCGCGGGGCAGACGCCGCCAGGCCTCCTCGCCTCCCCGGTACTCGACGTCGGTGAGCAGGCAGGACTCCAGGAGCTCGGCGAGTGCGTCCCGGTCGAGGCCGGGCGAGGTGAAGACCAGGTGCTGGCAGCGGTCCCCGTGCTCGGGGTGCCAGTCGAGCGCGGCCGCGGCCCGGCGCACGGGCGGCACCAGCTCCCACGCGGCGTCCGGCAACGACGCGAGCCAGGGGCCCGCGTTCTCCACGCACAGGGCGCCGCCCGCGGCGTCCCACGCCAGCAGCGTGTCGGGCCGGTCGGCCAGCCAGAAGCGGCCGCGGCTGCGGGCCGCCGCACAGGTCAGGTCCTCCAGCGCCGCGTACAGCCGCTCGGGATGGAACGGCCGGGTGCGGTGCCAGACCAGCGTGCCGACGCCGTGGTCCTCCGCCTCCTGGGGCAGCAGGGCGCACGCCGGGTGCTGACGGGCCGCGGCGGCCTCGACGTCGAAGTCGGCGAACACGGCCCCGGCGAGCTCGGCCGATGCGGCCGGTATGCGGCGAGCCGTCGGATGGAGCTGGGCGAGCAGCGCACGGTCCTCGTCGTCGGCCCGCTCGCTGTCGACGACGGCGAGCACCGGTGCGTACTCCAGCTGCCGCGCCCAGGTGTCGGCGACGGTCCGCCGGTCGGTCGCCGCGGCGGCGAGGCCGACGTCGGCGAGGTCGTCGCCGTTGGCGAGGAAGGGCAGCAGCAGGGCGGGGTCGACGGCCGTGACGACTGCGGTGACGGTCAGGTGGTCCCCGTGCCCGGCGACGACCTCGGCCATGGCCTTCGGCTCGACCGAGTCCCACAGCTCGACGATCGCGAGCCGGGTCCGGCCTGCCGCGGCGAGCCGTTCCAGCTCGGGGACCAGGTCCTCGCGCAGGGCGCAGCAGGCGCAGTCGTTGACCAGCGGCGCCTCGCCGGCGTCCCGCTCGCCGGACGCGTCGCGCACCGTGCGGCGGACCGTGCCGGTCGCGGCGGTCGCCAGGTCGTGGTGGAGCGCGACGCTGCCCGGGACGGTGTCGAGCAGCCGCCGCACGACCTCCTTGCGGGCCTCGGCGTGCAGCCCGCCGACCAGGGCGACCGGGAGTCCTCCGGCCATCACGGGGCCTCACGCCGGCCGTAGCGCCGCTCGAAGCGCTCGACGCGTCCGGCGGTGTCGAGGACGCGAGCCGTGCCCGTGAAGAAGGGGTGGCTCGCGGAGGAGATCTCCACGTCCACGACGGGGTAGGTGTTGCCGTCCTCCCATTCGACCGTCCTGTCGCCGGTCATGGTCGACCGCGTGAGGAACGCGAAGCCGCCCGCCTTGTCGCGGAACACGACCGGTCGGTACGGGGGGTGGATTCCGGGCTTCATGTGTCTGTCGCCTCCTTACTGTCTGTCTCTACTGCCGGTCTGTCCCCGGGGTCTGCTTCGCTCCCGGGTCCGCGTCAGCGTTCCTCGCGGAAGTCGACGTGCCGGCCGGCGACCGGGTCGTACTTCCGGAGGGTCAGCCGGTCGGGGTTGTTCCGGCGGTTCTTGCGGGTGACGTAGGTGAATCCGGTACCGGCGGTGGACCGGAGCTTGATGACCGGGCGGAGTTCGTTGCGAGCCATGGGCCTAGTATATGGAAACGGTTACCGTTTTCATAAAGCGAGGAAGAGAGGTCCCTCACATGTCCGCACACTGCTGGCTGACCGGCGCCCGGCCCGGATTCGGCAACACGATTTCCCACTCCCACCGACGGAGCTCCCGCCGCTTCGACCCGAACATCCAGCGCAAGCGGTACTGGCTGCCCGGCGAAGGCCGTTATGTGCGGCTCACCCTGAGCGCCCGGGCCGTCAGGACGGTCGACACCATCGGGATCGAGGCGGCCGTCGCCCGCATCCGTGCCCGCGGGGTGAAGGTCTGATGGCGAAGAAGAGCAGGATCGCGAAGAACGAGAAGCGCAGGGCGATCGTCGAACGCCATGCGGCACGGCGCGCCGAACTCAGGGCGATCATCCGCGACCCGCGGGCGGGCGAGCGCGAACGGCTCGCCGCGCAGAGCGAGTTGCGACGTCAGCCGCGGGACGCGAGCGCCACGCGGGTACGGAACCGCGACTCCGTGGACGGCCGGCCCCGCGGCCACGTAAGGAAGTTCGGACTCTCCAGGATCCGGCTGCGCACGCTGGCGCACGCCGGGGAACTCCCCGGCGTCACCAAGTCGTCGTGGTAGCAGGCCTGGTAGCTTGACGCGGTCCGTCAGTCCATACCAAGGGGACCGAACAGTGCACAAGCAGTACGTCCGTACCGCAGGGGCCGTCGCGGCGCTCGCCGCCGCGCTCGTACTCACCGGCTGCGGCAGCGGCTCCGACAAGGGCGGCGACAAGGCCGACGGCACGCCCACAGCCGCGTCCACCCAGGGCGCGGGCGGAGGGGCCGACGCCAAGGCCGCCGACCTCGCCGGTCTGTGGAGCACCCAGAGCAACGGCAAGGGCATCGCGCTCGCCGTCACGGGGACCGACGCCGTGCTGTCCGGCGAGCACGCCTGCGCGGGCAAGGTCGTCGAGCACGGGTCCGCGATGCTGGTGCTCAAGTGCGCGGACGGCAACACCGACCGCACGAACGGCATGGTCGAGAAGAGCGGTGACGGCAAGACCATCACGGTCAAGTGGAGCGGCGGCACCACCGACACGTTCACCAAGACCGGCGGCGACCTTCCGGCTGGTATCCCGACGAACGGCCTCCCGAGCCTTCCCGCTTCCTGACAGCGGCGGCGTCGGAGCCGACGGCGGGGGCATGTCCGGCAGGGCGGCGGGACGCCACCCCTGGCCGGCCTCCCGCCCGGCGGCAGGTCTGCCGCCTGCCGGTCGGGATCCCGAGCGGCCGGGCGACTCTCCGGCGCCCGGCCGTCGGCAGCCGACCCCGGCGTGCGGGGCCGGCGAAGGCCGGTCGGCGCATCGGCCGGCCGCACATCGGCCGTCCGTGCATCGGCCCCCGGCATCCGAGGCCATCGGCAGGGTGTCCGGCCCGCCTCACCGTCAAAGTCCGTCATCCCCCCGTGAGCCACGGCGAGGCGTGTCGCCGCGAGATGTGCCACCGCGGGTTCTGCCCTCGCGGGGCGGGAGGCCTGGGGCGGACGACGGCATCGACGCATCGTCGGCCGCGGTGGTCCCCGCGCGCCAGCCGTCGTGATCGGTGGCGCCGCGGACCCGGGTGGTGGTGGTCTCGGGGAACATCTCCGCCGTACGGTCCGCGACGGCCACGTCGCGCGCGGCGAGGACCGGCAGCAGCGAACCCTCGTCCCCGGTCTCCGCCGCGGCCGAGTCCACCACCGTGGCGAGCCGGTCGCCGATCCGGTACGCGTACGCCAGCAGGAAGGCCTGGCGGAACGTCTTCGTGCGTCCGCGCCCTGCGGCCCTCAGCGCGGCCTCCTCCCGCGTCATCGCCCTGGTGCCCTGCACCAGCAGCGAGGAGTGCAGCAGCTCCACCGTCTCCAGGTCCGACTCGAAGCCGACGACCGTGGAGAAACCCAGGTCGCCGTGCCACACCGCGCGACAGCGGTTCGCGGTCGCGACGGCGTCGAGGAGGATCGCCTTGGCGCTCTCGTACGGCGCCTCGACGCCGATCCGGCAGGCGGCCGGCACCTCGCGGCCCCCGCCGCGGGCAGCGAGCAGGGCGTCGTCGATGCTGTGTCGCGCGATCAGCTCCTGGGCCTTGGCGGTGAGTGCCTCGGCCTCCTCGGGGAATCCGGTCGCCTCCGCCTTGGCGAGCAGGGCACGGATACGGGCGAGCATGCGCGGCTCGCCGTGCTGCGGCGGCGGCACGAGCGCCCCGGCGCCGGGCCGCGGCACCGGCCCCGCGGGCTCTATCGCGGGCAGCCGGACCAGCATCCGGTACAGCTCCAGCACCGTGCCGGCGTGGGTGAAACGGTCGGTGACCCGCGAGGGCTCCGCGGGGTCGTCGAGCCCGGCGAGCTGGGCGGTCCAGCGGGGCGGGAGACGGTCGTACCGTCGGGTCTCGGCCGTGATCAGCTCGACGGCCAGCCGTACGTGGCGCGTGTCGAGGTCGCGCCGCACGAGCCGCAGGACGTCGGCGGGCTGCCAGCCGCGCTCCCACGCCTGACGTATGAACTCCTCCCCACGGCGGGCCAGTTCGCCCTCCGCCGACGGGTCGGCGGCCAGCAGGGAGGCCCCTGCGTCGAGGGACCCGTCGTCCGTGGCGTAGAGGGCGGCGGCCAGCGCCTTGTCGACGGTACTCACTGTCCGTCGGCCTCGTCCCAGGCGCGACGCGCGGTGGCGATGGCCTCTCGATGGACGACGGACCAGTCGGCGAGTGCCCTGATCAGATGGGTGAGGCTGCGGCCCATGTCCGTCAGCGCGTACTCGACCTGTGGCGGGACCGTAGGGTGCACGGTCCGGGAGACCAGCCCGTCACGCTCCAGCCGGCGCACGGTCAGCGTCAGCATCCGCTGCGATATGCCGGGCAGGGCGCGCTGGAGCTCACGGAACCGCCGTGTGCCCGCGCTGAGTTCGACGACGACCCGCACCGACCACTTGTCCCCGAGCCGGTCCTGGACGTCCCTGATGCCGCAGTCCTCGTGCGGCGAGCAGACGAGCTCCGTCCCGTCCGCAGCCGACCCGACGGCATCCGCCCCCACGGCTTCCGGCCCCGTGCCGGCCCGCCCGGAGACGGCCCGCCCCGCGGATGCACGGGTGGTCACCTCCGTGTGCCCCACTGACATCAAAGTGCCTCCTTACGCGCAGTCGCGCCCCTCACCAGGATGGTCCCGGCGGCTGTGCCCGCCATCCATCCCGAACCACCGACCACGGGGGTCTCTTCCATGCTCCTGCTCACCGGCGCGACCGGCGCACTCGGCACCCTGATCGCACGGCGTCTGGCCGGCCGGCACGACGTCCTGCTCGGCTCCCGCAGACCCGCCCCGGACGGCCGTCTCGTCGACTTCGACGATCCGAGCACGCTCCCCGCGGCTTTCTCCGGCGTCGGCACGCTGCTGCTGATCTCCGCGGGAGCCGGCGAGGACGACGTCGTGCTCACCCGCCACGAGGCCGCGATATCCGCCGCAGAGAAGGCCGGGGTGTCCCACATCGTCTACACCAGCCTTGCGGGCGGTGCAGGGTACGACCACCTTCCGTACGCCCTCGCGCACCGCTGGACCGAGCGTCGGCTCGCCTCCTCGCCCGTGCCCTGGACCGTGCTGCGCAACGGTCTGTACGCGGAATTCCTCGCGCACATCGCCGCGCCCGGCCCGGGCGGCGCCCTCACCGCACCCCTCGGCGACGGGCGCCTGGCCGCGGTGGCGCGCGAGGACCTGGCGGACGTCGCCGCCCGGGTCGCCCTCGACCCCGCCGCCCACGCGGGCCGGGTGTACGAGCTGACGGGCGAGCGCGCCCTCGGCGCGGCCGATCTCGCGGCGGCGCTGTCCGTGCCGTACGAACCGGTGTCCCTCGCACAGGTCCGGGCGGCGGTCACGGCCTCCGGCGCCGCGCCGTTCCAGGTGCCGATGCTGGTCGGCACGTACGCGGCGATCGCCGCGGGCCTCCTGGACCGCACGGACAGCGGCGACCTGCGCGCCCTGCTCGGTGACCGGGCGCCCCGGCCCGCGCTGGACGTGTACCTGTCGACGGTGCGGGCGTCCGAGGGGCGTGCCGGAGCTGCCGGGGCCCGCCCGGCGGCCCTCTAGCCGACCGTGAGGGGGCTGGCCCGGGCCGCCGGCCGCCCCCTGCGGCCGCCGCGGCGCCCGTACCGACGACCTGCGGGTGCGGCCTCCCGGAGCCCCGTGACGCCTCGGTTGGACGTTACGCCCCTACCGGGTCTGCCACCTCGGCCGTGCGCTACACCCCCACCGGGCCTGCCACCCCGACCACGCGTGCCGTGACGCCGACCGGGGGTTCCCCCGGACCGTGCCCTACGCCCCGACCGTGCGTTCCGCCTCGTCCAGCCAGCCCAGGTACCAGTCGGCGAAGGTCACGGGCTCACCCCGGTCATCGGTCAGCGGACGCAGGTCGACGCCGTCGCAGCGATCGTCGTTCCACATCCGGCCGCGGTCCGGCCCGGTCACCACCAGCCACTGACGCATCGCACAGCCCTGATGGCACAGGCATATCGCCCCCGCCGTACGGTCCTCGGACCAGAGGACGGAGGAGTAGCGCTCGTCCCAGGCCTCGTACGCCTCGTCGTACTCCTCCAGGTCGTCGAAGTCGTCCTCGTCGGGACACTCCGCCTCCAGCGCCGCGAGCAGCTCCGCGTCCGGCCGCTCGACGAGGAACGGCTCGGCGACGCGGTCCGGAACCGTCAGGCCGCCGCCGTCGCCGTCCCACGCCCACGCGCCGTCCGTGCCCCTCCGCACGGGGAACACCCCGTACGCCGGGCCCGCCCCGCCGCCGCCGACGTGGAGGAGGAAGTCCCGGTAGTCCTCCGGGAGCCGCACTCCCAGCCGTGCCTCCAGCTCGGCCAGCTCCCCGGCCGCCAGCGGTTCCTCCAGCCCGAACCCGTGCCCGTGGAACCCGAAGACCTTCTCCGCCCCCGGCGCCCCCGCCAGAGCCAGCACCCGCTCGCGGACCCCCGCCCACACCTTTGCGCTCATGCGGACACCGTACGAGCACCCTCTGACAACGCCGGTCCGGCCGCGGCCCTCCGGCGCCGCGCCGACCGCCGGAACCCGCGTGCCCGGTCGATGTCAGTGCCCGGTGCCACACTCGCATGCATGACCGAACGGTGGGCCCTGGACGGGACCGAGGACGGCGGGGCGCTGCTCGTCGCACTGGGCCGGGACGGGCTGCCCGCGGGTGAGGTCTCCCGCGAGCGGGACCTGGTCGAGGCGGTCAGGACCCGGCCACACGTCGGCCGCTGGGTGTGGCGGTCCACGGCCGACGTGTACCCGCGGCTCCTCGGGGCCGGGGTGCGGGTCGAGAGGTGCTACGACATCGAGGACGCGGAATCGCTGCTGCTCGGGCACGAGGGACGGATGGGCGAGCCCCGCTCGGCCGCGGCCGCCTTGGCCCGGCTGAACGGCGGACCGGTGCCGGCCGACCCGCCGGCGCGGGCCGCCGTGCCCGGCTCCCAGTCGTCGCTCTTCGAGCCGCAGGCCGGGACGGACGTCCCGTTCGAAGGGCTCCTGGCGGTGTACGCCGAGCAGCAGCGCCGCCACGACCGGGCGGCGCACCCCGACCGGATGCGGCTGCTGACGGCCGCCGAGTCGGCCGGGATGCTCGTCGCGGCGGAGATGAACGCCGCGGGCCTGCCGTGGCGGGCCGATGTCCACCGTGCGGTGCTGCACGAACTGCTGGGCGAGCGTTACGCGGGCGGGGGCGAACCGCGCCGGCTCGCCGAGCTGGCGGACGAGGTGTCGGCGGCGTTCGGCCGACGGGTGCGGCCCGAACTGCCGGCGGACGTGGTGAGGGCCTTCGCCGGGGCCGGCATCAAGCTCGGGTCGACGCGGCGCTGGGAGCTGGAGCGGATCGACCATCCGGCCGTCCGTCCGCTGATCGAGTACAAGAAGCTGTACCGCATCTACACCGCGCACGGCTGGAGCTGGCTCCAGGACTGGGTGCGCGAGGGCCGGTTCCGGCCCGAGTACCTGCCGGGCGGCACGGTCTCCGGCCGCTGGACCACCAACGGCGGCGGGGCGCTGCAGATCCCCCGGGTGATCCGTCGCGCAGTCGTCGCCGACGAGGGCTGGAGGCTCGTGGTCGCGGACGCCGACCAGATGGAGCCGCGCGTCCTCGCGGCGATCTCCCGCGACCCGGGGCTGATGGAGGTGGCGGGCCACCAGGACGACCTCTACCGAAGGCTGTCCGACCGGGCGTTCTCCGGCGACCGCGACCACGCCAAACTCGCCCTCCTCGGCGCGATCTACGGCCAGACCTCGGGCGACGGCCTGAAGAACCTCGCCATGCTCCGGCGCCGTTTCCCCCGCGCGGTCGCCTACGTCGACGACGCCGCGCGGGCCGGCGAGGAGGGCCGTATGGTGCGCACCTGGCTCGGCCGCACCAGCCCGCGGGCCGCCGGGGACGAGGACGGCGAGGCGGGACTGCCGCAGGACGACGGCGCCGCGTCCGCCCCCGGGTCCTCCGACGCGCGTGCGCGGGGCCGCTTCACCCGCAACTTCGTGGTCCAGGGCAGCGCGGCGGACTGGGCGCTGCTGATGCTCGCGGCGCTGCGGCAGTCCCTGGCGGCCGGCGGTATGCGGGCGGAGCTGGTCTTCTTCCAGCACGACGAGGTGATCGTCCACTGCCCCGAGGAAGAGGCCGCGGCCGTCTCCGCCGCGATCCGCGCGGCCACGGACCTGGCCGGCCGGGTGGCGTTCGGGGAAACGCCGGTGCGGTTCCCGTTCACGACAGCGGTGGTGGAGTGCTACGCGGACGCCAAGTGAGGCGGCGGTTGCCCGGTTCCCGTCCCGGCCGGTTCCCGGCCTCGGCGCCCGCCTACCGGGACGGCGCTGTCACCTGACCGGTCCCGGGTGTGGGCTCGTGATCCGGCTCGGGGGTGGGCGTGGGCTCCCGATCCGGCTGGGGCTCGGGCGTGGGCTCCCGATGCGGCTCGGGGGTGGGACATGGGGCGGAGACGGGCCCGGTCCGGACTCCCCTGAACCGGCGGGCCAGCAGCTCTTCGAGGTCTCCGATGACCTTCTCGTCCGCTCCGTCGAGCGCGGCGAGGACGTCAAGGGCCTGGCGCCACTGCTCACGGGCGCCGGTGACGTCGCCGCGGGCGTGCAGCACGAGGCCGTACTGGTGCCGCGCCCGCCCCACCGCGTAGCAGTCGCCGCGCTGTACGGCCCGCTCCAGCAGACCCAGACATTCCGCCTCCGCTTCGGGGAAGCGGGCGAGCAGACGCAGCGCGCGGGCGAGACCGATACGGGCCTCGCTCTCGGCGTGCCAGTCACCGCAGGCGCCGGAGCCCCGCAGACTCGCCTCGAAGTGCGGGACGGCCGCGTCCGGTTCACCGAGCGCGAGGTGGGCGTAGCCGATGTTGCAGAGCGCGGTGTGGCGGAGCAGGTCGCTGCCCAGCAGGTCGCCCGCCGCGAGGCTGCGGGTGTGGTAGTCGATGGCGAGCCGGACGTTCCCGGTGTGCTCGTGGAGATTGCCGAGGTGACTGAGGACGATCGCCTCGCCGTAGGCGTCGCCGAGCCGGCGTGCGCACTCCAGGCTCTGTTCGAGCGCTTCCGCCGCCTCCGCGTGCCGGCCCAGGTTCTCCAGGAGCATGCCGCGGTTGCCGAGCCCGCGCTGCAGCCGCTCGTCGGCGCCGAGCCGCCGCCACAGCTCCATCGCCTCGTCGTTGAGCCCGAGCGCCTTCTCGTACCGTCCGGAGAGGAAGTACGCCCCGGCGAGGTCCACGAGGGCGTGGGCCTCGGCGTGGATGTCCCCGCCGGCCCTCGCCGCGTCGAGGGCGAGCAGGTTGAGGGCACGCACTTCGGGGAAACGTCCACGGTTCTGCAGCAACGGGAAGCAGCACCGTACGAGCAGCAGGACGGTCGGCGAGGCAAGGACGTACCGTTCGACGAGCGTGCCGAGATTGGCCAGTTCGCGGTCCGCCCAGGCGAATGCCTGCTCCATGCCGGTGAACGGCGGCGCATCGCCGATGGGCGGCGGCAGCCGCCGCTCGTTCTCCCCGTCGCTGCGGAGCACGGCGAGGCTCGCCTGCCGCACGGTCTCCGCGTACCACTTGAGGGCGCGTTCGGTGGCGGCCTCCCGGGCGGGCGCGGCGTCGTGGCGTACGGCGAGTTCGCGGGCGAAGTCCCGTACGAGATCGTGGGGGGCGAACCTCCCGTACGAGATCTCCTCCAGCAGCGCGACGTCGACGAGCCGTTCCAGCGCGGCGGAGGCACGGCGTTCGTCGGTGTCCATCAGCCGGGCCAGGACGGGTGCCTCGTACTCGGCGAGGTCCAGGGCGCCCATGCGGCGCAGCGCGAGCGCGGCGTCCGCGTCCAGGGCGTCGTGGGCGACGGCGAGCGATCGGCGCACGCTGAGATCGTCGTACTCCAAGTGGTCGAGGCGTCCGTCCTCGGCGTCGAGCAGCCCTGCGAGGGTGTCGGCGGACAGGGCCCGGCGGGCGGCGAGCCGTGCGGCGGCCACGCGCAGGGCGAGCGGGAGACGGCCGCAGAGTTCGGCGATCCGCTCCGCGTGCCCGTCCAGGTCCCGGCCGGAGACCGCCCGCAGCAGACCGACGCTGTCCTCGTCGGACAACGGCGCCAGCGGGAAGCGGGCCGCACCGTCGAGTGCGGTCAGCGGGGAGCGGCTGGTGACGACGACCGCGCAGCCCGGGGCCGCCGGCAGCAGCGGCCGCACCTGCGCGGCGGACGCGGCATCGTCGAGGACGAGAAGGACGCGGGCGTCCGCCAGCGTGGACCGCAGCAGCGCGGAACAGGCGTCCTGCTCCTCCGGGACCAGCCGCGCGTCGACCCCGAGGTCCCGCAGCAGGGCCGCGAGTGCCTGGCTGGGCGCGAGAGGCGTCATGCCCGGCGTGTGCCCGTGCAGGTTCATGTAGAGCTGTCCGTCGGGGAATGCGGGGCTGAGCGCATGGGCGATGTGCACGGCGAGCGCGCTCTTGCCGACTCCCGCCATACCGCTGATGACGGCGACCTGGGGGCGGGCGGTCGTGTCCGCGGGCGAAACGGCCGCCCGCAGTTCGCGGATCAGGGTCTCGCGGCCGGTGAAGTGGGCGGGGGTGGGCGGCAGTTGCGCCGGTCTGACGGCGCCGCGCAGGACGGCAGGGGCGGCGGACCCGTCCGGGAGGCCGGGCCGGGAGGCCGGTGACGCCTGCCGCGGAGGCTGAGGCTGGTGTTGCGGCTGCGGCTGCGGCTGGCGCTGGGTGTGCGCCGGGGTCGGGACCCGGGACCGGGACGGGGAGCCGGCCGGGGTCCGGACCTGGGAGTGCTTCGCTGCCTGTGGGTACGTGTGCGGGTGCGCGGGCGGGTACGCCTGCGGACCCGGATGTGCGGGCGCATCCTGTGCCGGTGACTGCTTCTGTGCCGGTGCCTGCTTCCGCGTCTGTGCCTGCGGAGGTGCCGACGCGGGTCCCGGCACCTGCACGGGACCGCGCATCGGGGAAGGGGCCCGTAGTACGGGCACCGGAGCGGGCGCGGCCGACGGGTTGCGGAGTATCTCCTGGTAGGCCTGCTGGACGGCCTGCCCCGGATCGACGCCCAGTTCCTCCACGAGCGTCCGCCGCAGCTCGTGGAACGCGGCGAGCGCCTCGGCCTGCCGTCCTGTGCGGTGCAGGACGAGCATCCACTGCCGGTGGAAGGCCTCCCGGAGCGGGAACTCGGCGACCAGGGCGGCGAGTTCCGGTCCGAGCGCGTCGTGCCGGCCGAGGTGGAGCTCCGCGTCGTAGCGCCACTCCAGCGCCAGCAGCCGTGCCTCCGCCAGGTGCCGCACGAGCGCGCGGTCGCCCACCTCCGGCGGCAGGCCGGTCAGCGGCTCGCCCCGCCAGAGGTCGAGCGCCGCTCCTGTCTCACCGGAGACCGCCTCCCAGTCGCCGGCCGAGATCGCCGCGCGGGCGGCCCGTACGTGCGCGTCGAACATCTCGGTGTCGAGTTCGCCGGGTTCGACCCGCAGGACGTATCCGGAGGGCGCGGCCCGCAGCCGGCCGTCCTCGGCGAGCAGACGGCGCAGCCGCGTCACGTGGTTGTGCAGCGAGGCCTGGGCGGAGCGCGGAAGTCGGTCGCCCCAGAGTGCATGCTTCAGGTCCTCGACGGGAACAGCACGGTTGGGCCGCAACAGCAACGCGGCGAGCAGAACACGGAGTTTGGGGCTGCCCACGGCCCGTGGCACACCCGTGTCGTCCAGCACCACCGGCGGGCCGATCAGGCCGAACCGCATCCGCACCCTCCAGAGGGAATGACCGTTGGCCACATGTTAGCGATCCGTTGGTGCCGATTGATTGGGTCATGCCATCGGGTCCGGCACAGTCGGCGCGCGGGGTGGGTCGCCACACTCGGGGGAGTGTCGCCGCCACGGCCGGACTCGGGGGACAGAGAGAGCCCCGGCTTCAGCACAGCGACTGACCGGGGCTCTCGTCCCGTTTCCCGGACGACCGGCATCTCGGGCCCCTGCGCCCAACACCTCTTACTCGCAGTTGCGTTCGGCGTCGCACGTGCGACGCCGAACGGAATGGCGCGCACGAGCCGGCGAGGCCGAAAGTCCGTCCGGTCGGCACGCCCGCCCTCCGCCCTCAAGTGGCCCGCCGCTCCCGGCGATCCCCTTCGGCGGCCGCGAGGAACGGCAGCACCTCCGCGAGGAACGCGTCCGGGGCACCCGCAAAGGCCGCGTGGCCCGCGTCGAGCAGCACCAGACGCGCCCGCGGAATGACCGACACGGCGCGGCGGGCGTCCGCGACGGGAAGCACGGGGTCCCGGCGTCCCCACACCACCAGCGTCGGTGCCGACACCCCGGCGGCGCGCCGCCGCAGATCCACGTCCGGATGCGCGAAGCTGCGCCAGATCGCGGACTGGACCGCCACGGCGACGGGGTCGGCGAGCTGCGCCCGGTATCGCCGCAGGATCTCCCGTACGTACTCGTTGGGCCGCGGATTGCTCAGGCTGCCCTGCGCGACGGACAGCAGCCGGGTCGCCGTGCGCGTTCCGCGGAGGCGGCAGAACGCCCGGGTCAGGGCGTCGGTCGCGGTGAAGCCCGCGGTGTTGACGAGGACCAGGGTCCGTACCCGCTCCGGGTGGGCGACGGCCAGCCGGACCGCCGCGTACCCGCCGACCGAGTTCCCGATGTAGGCGGCGGGTTCCAGGTCCAGGGTCCCGACCAGGTCGGCGAGGCATTCGGCGAGCGCCGTCGCGCTCATCCCGTCCGGATCCTCCGGAGCGGGCGAGGACCCGAACCCGGGCCAGTCGACGGCCAGGACCCTGTGATGGGCGGCGAGTCCGGGAAGAACGGCCGCGTAGTCCTGGTGGTCACCGGGATTCGCGTGCAGCAGGACCACCGGGGACGTGCCGTCGGCGTCGCGCCCGCCCGTGGAGCCCGTATCGGTCACGGCGCCGGCACCAGCCGGGGCACCGGTGACGAGGGCGGGGCCAGGGGCGGGGGCAGGGCCGGGGGGCCCGGCCACCGTGCCCGAGGGCCCCTCCGGCGCGCCGTACTCGTGGACCGAGACCAGGCCGTGCCGCGTGGGTACCTGCCTCATCGCCCTCACCACCGCCCCAGCCGTACGCCGGACGTACCGTAGACGTTCCCGTATACGCGGAACCGTGTATTCAGCGCTCAACCGGCAGCCCGCTGGGCTCCTTGATGCGTTTCATGATGATCTGCGAGTTCACTTCCGTGACGCCCGAGAGCGCCGTGAGCTTCTCGATCCACAGTCGCTCATATGCGTCGAGGTCGGCCACCGCAATGCGCAGCAGACAGCCGGGGCTGCCGAACAGCCGGTAGGCCTCGATGACGTCGGGGATGTCCTGGAGCGCCGCCTCGAAGGCCTCCACGGCCTCGCGGTCCCGTTTCACCTCGATCGAGACCAGCACCTCGAAGCCCCGGCCGACGGCTTCGGGGTCGATCACGGCGCGGTAGCCCCTGATCACTCCGTCCTCCTCCAGCTGCCTGACCCGGCGCAGGCAGGGGGAGGCGGTGAGTCCCACCCGCTGGGCCAGCTCCTGGTTGCTCAGCCGGCCATCGCTCTGGAGCTCACGCAAGATATGGCGGTCGATGTCGTCCATTGCGCAATTATCGACCCTGGATTCGGCTCCTGTCCGCCAAAACTCGCGATCGTATTGCGTGCTTTTCTCACTATCCTTGCGATCGGACGACCGCTCCAGCACCCACGGAGTGGGCGCCCAGCGCACATGGCGGGCCCGGCCGAGCCACGAGCAGGCCGGGCCACCTGTCTGCGTCCCGCCCTCTCCGGCGCCCGTGTCGCCACGCACCACCGAACCCGTCGCGGCCCCCGGCCACCAGCCACCCGCGACCCGACCCGCACAAGGAGCTCACCGTGGGACGGATCGTCGTCATCAGCACCGGCGGCACCATCGCCAGCCGCTGGCAGGGTTCCGGCTACTCCGCCGACGCCGACGGCAGGGAGGTCATGGCCACCGCTGCCGTCCCCGAAGGCGTCACGGTCGAGATCGTGGACCTGTTCAGCGTGAACAGCCCCCGCCTCACCACGGCCCACCAGCTCACGCTGCTGCGCGCGGTGCACGACGTACTCGCCGACCCGGGCGTCGACGGCGTCGTCGTCACCCATGGCACCGACACCTTGGAAGAGTCGGCGTTCCTCGTCGACCTCCACCACGACGACCCGCGTCCCGTGGTCTTCACCGGCGCCCAGCTGCCTTTCGGTACGAAGGACGGCGACGGGCCCGGCAACCTCCACGACGCCCTGCTCACCGCGTCCTCGGACGCTGCCCGCGGCCTCGGTGTGCTCGTCGTCTTCAACGGCAAGGCGCATGCCGCCCGCGGGACGGTGAAGACCGAGACCGTCGCCGCCGACGCCTTCCGTGACCCCTCCGCCCCGGCGCACCTCGCGGACGTCCGCTTCAGCGGCATACGGGTGCTCCGCCGGCCCGAGCGGCGCGCCACCCTCCCGCTGCCGCCGTTCCCTCCGGCGGACGGCTCGGCGCCCCGTGTCGACATGGTCATGCACCACAGCGACGCCGACCCGGTCCTCCTCGAAGCCGCCGTCCGTGCCGGGGCGCAGGGTCTGGTCCTGGTCGCCACCGGAGCGGGGAACGCCACACCCGAGATGGCCGACGCGGTCGCCTCCGCCGTCGCGTCCGGCGTGCTGGTCGCCCTCACCACGAGGGTGCCCTCCGGGCCCGTGACGGAGATCTACACCAACGGCGGCGCCGTCGACATCGTCGCCGCCGGCGCGGTCCCGACCGGCACCCTGCGGGCCGGGCAGGCCCGGATCGCGGTGCTCGCCGCGCTCCTCGCCTCCTCCGAGGCGGCGGAGCGGACGCGAGTGCTGCGGCGGGCTCTGGGCGAGGCCGCGCCGACCGACGTGTTCGTTCCGGCATGACCACCGTCGCCGTGTCCGCCCCGGCCCACGCGGTGTGTACGGGGCCGTCCGTCCGAAAGCACTCCAACCAGTCCAGCCACACCAGCCGCTTCAGTCACGCCAGCAACTTCATTCGTGCCAACCACTTCAGTCGCACCGGCGCCATCGGTCACTGCCGGTCCTGACGGCCACACAGCAGCCCCGACGACTCCCTCTCCCCGTCCGACGAAAAACCTCTGTCCCCCACGATGCCCCGGCCCGCCGCCCCCCGACAGGCCGCCGCCCCATGGCCGGATGGCCACACCCCCGCCCTGGTGCGCCCCCCGCGCACGACCAGCCCGCCTCCTCCGGAGCCGCCACGCATGTCCGCTTCACACGCCGAGACCCCCGCCAGCCACCGGACGACCGCAGCCGACACCGGGACCGGAGACGGGACCGCGCAGGCCCCGGCCGCAGCCGCCTTCCGCAGCGAGCACGACCTGCTCGGCGACCGCGACGTCCCCGCCGACGCCTACTACGGCATCCACACCCTGCGCGCCGTCGAGAACTTCCCCATCACCGGCACCCCGGTCGCCGCCCACCCCGACCTCGTCGTCGCCCTCGCCGCCGTCAAGCAGGCGGCCGCCCTCGCCAACCGCGAACTCGGCCTGCTCGACCGCGCCAAGGCCGATGCCGTCGCCGCGGCGTGCCAGGAGATCCGCGGCGGCGCCCTGCACGACCAGTTCGTCGTCGACGTCATCCAGGGCGGCGCGGGCACCTCCACCAACATGAACGCCAACGAGGTCATCGCCAACCGCGCCCTCGAACTCCTCGGCCACCCCAAGGGCTCGTACGGCCACCTCCACCCGCTGGAGGACGTCAACCGGGGCCAGAGCACCAACGACGTCTATCCGACCGCGATCCGCGTCGCCCTCCTCCTCACGGCCCACCGCCTGCTGGACGCCATGGAGGTGCTGCGCTCCGCCTTCGCCGCGAAGGCGGACGAGTTCGCGGACATCCTCAAGATGGGACGCACCCAGCTCCAGGACGCGGTCCCGATGACGCTGGGCCAGGAGTTCGCCACGTACGCAGTGATGCTGGAGGAGGACCGCCGGCGGCTCACCGAGGCCTGTGCGCTGATCAGCGAGATCAACCTCGGCGGGACCGCCATCGGTACCGGCCTCAACGCGCACCCCGCCTACGCGGAGCTCGCCTGCCGGCACCTCGGCGCGGTCACCGGGCTGCCGCTCGCCGTGGCCGGGGACCTCGTCGAGGCGACCCAGGACGCAGGGGCGTTCGTGCAGCTCTCCGGTGTTCTCAAGCGGATCGCCGTCAAGCTCTCCAAGACGTGCAACGACCTGCGGCTGCTCTCGTGCGGTCCGCGTGCCGGCTTCGCGGAGATCGGCCTGCCGCCCGTCCAGGCGGGGTCGAGCATCATGCCCGGCAAGGTCAATCCGGTGATCCCGGAGGTCGTGAACCAGATCGCCTTCGAGGTGATCGGCAACGACATGACCGTGACGATGGCCGCCGAGGCGGGCCAGCTCCAGCTGAACGCCTTCGAACCGGTCATCGCCCACAGCCTCCTGAAGAGCCTCGACCACCTGCGGGCCGGCTGCCTGACCCTGGCGGAGCGCTGTGTCACGGGTATCACCGCCCATCGTGAACACCTGGCCCACCTCGTCGGCCGCTCCATCGGCCTGGCGACCGCCCTCAACCCGCACATCGGCTACGAGCAGGCCACCGCCGTCGCGCAGGAGGCCCTCGCAACGGGCGGGTCGGTGCACGAACTCGTGCTGGCCAAGGGTCTCCTGACCCGTGACCAGCTCGAGCGGATCCTGCACCCGGACAACCTCGCCCGGCCGCACGCACCGCTGACCCGGACCGCGCCGGGCCCCGAGGGCTCCCTCGTGTGAGTCAGGTCCAGCGGATCTCGTGGCGGTGCGCGGCCAGCCAGGTCGCGAAGTCCTGCAGTCCGGGATTCAGTGCGCGGACGGCCTCGATGTCCCTGGCCCCGGTGAAACGGCTCTCGCAGTCGGCGTAGTACTGGAACATGTTCCCGACCTCCTCGGCACCGGGAAAGTCCTGTGCACGGAACGCGTCCGGTGTCATCGGGGCGTACCGGACCGGTTCGCCGATGGCCTTCGTGAGGGCCGAGGCCATGTCGGCCAGGGGGAGGTGCTCGCCGGCGATGCTGACGGTGGCACCGATGAAATCGGTGCCGCGCTTGAGGAGCGCCAGCGCGGTCCTCCCGATGTCGTCGACGGCGATGCCCGAGAGCCTGCTCTCCCCCATGGGGTACGTGATCGTGAAGGCACCGTCCTCGCCGCGCCGCGGGGCGAACGCTCCGAGCAGGTTCTCCCAGAAGAACGTGCTGCGCAGGAACGTGGTGGGGACGCCGGCCTCGGCGAAGTACCGGTCGGCGTCCGCCTTGGCGTCGAAGTGCGGGACCTTGTAGGAACCCTGGAGGGTGGGCATCCGGTCGTCGTCGAGGGGAATGCACTCACGAGAGTCCTCCTGGGAGCACCAGATCGCGTGCTGCACCCCGGCGTGCGCCGCCGCCCTGGCGAGCGCTGCCGCCTGCGTCTTCTCGTGCTCCGCGGACATGTGCTGCCAGAAGTCGGTCACCAGGTAGGCGCCGTACGCCCCCTCCAGAGCGGGGGCGAGGCTCTGCTCGTCGTCCAGGTCCGCCCGGACGAGCTCCGCCCCGAGCCCTTCCAGCTCCTTCGCCCGCTCCGCGTCGGGCTTGCGGGTGACGGCCCGCAACGCGAACGTACGGTCCGGGTCCGCGAGGACCGCCCGCGCGAGCGCGCCGCCCTGCCGACCAGTCGCGCCGAACACCGTGACGATCCGCTTCTCGGCCATCGCCGCCGCCTCCTCCGCCTTGCACGTTCCGTGTCCGACCGGCCGACCGGCAACATGTCGCCGCAACCCTACGATGACGATCCGGGCAAAGCGCACATATCCGCGGATGCGACACCGCGGACTCGCGCAGGCCGCCGCCCCCGAACGCGCCCCGAACGCGCCCCGGCACAGACCCGACCGAGCCCTGCCCGCGGCCGGGACGCGGCCGGGACGCGAGCCGCCTTCGGGATGCGGACCCGAAACCTACGCATGAGGCATCGGCCGACCGCTTCCACAGACGTCCGCAAGGGCCCCGGTGAGCCCGGCCGGAGAGCGGTCGGACTGCGACGGCCTCGGCGGACGCGGCGAACGCGCCCTGACCGGCTGCCGGTTCGGCGAATCCGGTCGTTGCTGGCGGGGCCGACCGCAGCTCGGGAAGGTGAAGGTGTCCGGCCGACGTTGCGGGTTCGAACCACCGGCCGGTGATACCAGCGACCTGTTCGGTGCTGGTCTGTTCCCGCAGATCCTGGCGGGCCTGGCCGCCCGCGTGGACGACGAGTTCATCCGGCTCAAGAGCGCCCGTACCGTTGTCTCCGAGCTCGGTGTCTCCGAGCTCGGAGACGGGCGTGGTGACGCGCACTGCATCATGTTCGCGACTACCGCACGGTTCAGCACGCGCCGGAGGCCGAGCAGCGGCCCGCGTGGCCGCGACGCGGCTTCGCGCTACCGGACGGCCAGCCGATCGACCTGCGGGCCGACTGGCATGCCGACCGTCAGGGATATCCTCCGCCACACACAGACCAGCCGGACCCGGCGCTGCACGAAAACAGGTCCACCCTGCCGAAGGACGCGACGCGCCGCGTCGGGGACGCCTTCCTGCCCCAGCCGAGACCGGCATCCGAGACCAAAACGGAGACCGCAGGCACCCGAGCCGCCCGCGCCCGACGCCGTCGCCGGGTCCTCTGAAACACGAAACCCCAGCTCAGAGCAATCTGAGCTGGGGTTTTCCGTGAGCCGCCTTCGGGATTCGAACCCGAGACCTACGCATTACGAGTGCGTTGCTCTGGCCAACTGAGCTAAGGCGGCATGCCGTCCACAAATGGTGCGGCCAGCGGCTTCGCCAAGTCTACACAGTCCCGAGGAGTGCTCCGTACCGGCTTATGGAGCACTCCCGTGGAGGCCCGTGAGGGTCACCGGAAAGGGACGCCGGGGAGGTCATGAGCAGCGCTTGCCGTCCTGGGGCGCGAGGCCCTTCAGGAGGTAGCGGTTGACCGCGGTGTCGATGCATTCGCTGCCGCGGCCGTAGGCGGTGTGGCCGTCGCCGTCGTAGGTGAGGAGGGTGCCGGAGGAGAGCTGCTCGGCGAGGGACTGGGCCCACTTGTAGGGGGTGGCGGGGTCGCGGGTGGTGCCCACCACGAGGATCGGGGCGGCGCCCTCGGCGGTGATGCGATGGGGCTTGCCCGTGGCGGGGGTGGACCAGAACGTGCAGTTCAGGGCGGCCCAGGCGAAGCCCTCACCGAAGACCGGGGATGCCTTCTCGAAGTCGGGGACGGCCTCGTCGACGGCCTCGGGGCCGTCGAAGGCGGGGGGCAGGTCGAGGCAGTTCACGGCGGCGTTGGCGTACATGAGATTGCTGTACGAACCGTTGGCCTCGCGCTCGTAGTACGAGTCCGCGAGGGCCAGCAGTGGCGCGCCGTCACCGTTCATGGCGCTGGTGAGGGCGGAGCGGAGCTGGGGCCAGGCTCCCTCGTCGTACATGGCGGCGATCACGCCGGTGGTGGCGAGGGATTCCACCAGCCTGCGGCTCTTCCCGACGGTCATGGGCCTGGCGTCGACGGCCGCGAAGAACTGCTTGAGGCGGGCCGAGGCGTCGGCGGTGCTGTCGTTGCCGAGGGGGCAGTCGGGGTGCTGGATGCAGTCCGCCGCGAAGGACTGGAAGGCCGTCTCGAAGCCGGCGGTCTGGTCGCGGTTCAGGGCGCGGGCCGTCAGGGACGGGTCCATCGCCCCGTCGAGCACGAAGCGGCCGACGCGGGCCGGGAACAGTTCGGCGTAGGTCGCGCCTAGGAAGGTGCCGTAGGACGCACCGACGTAGTTCAGCTTCTCGTCGCCGAGCAGGGCCCGGAGGATGTCCATGTCACGGGCGGTCTCGACGGTGGAGACGTGCGGGAGGACCTTGCCCGCCCGCTTCCGGCAGCCGTCGGCGAACGTACGGAACGCTGTGGCCAGGGCCTCCGTCTCCGCCGCGTTGTCCGGCGTCTGGTCGACCTGGGTGTACTGGTCCATCTCCTTGCCGGTGAGGCAGGCGACGGGCTCGCTGCGGGCCACTCCGCGCGGGTCGACGGCCACCATGTCGTAGCGGGCGCGGACCTTGGCCGGATAGCCGATGCCCGCATAGGACTGGAGGTAGCCGATGGCGGATCCGCCGGGACCGCCGGGGTTGACCAGGAGGGAGCCGATGCGCTCTCCCGGGCCCGTGGCGTTCTTGCGGGCCACGGCGAGTTTGATCTCCTGCCCGTTCGGCTTGGAGTAGTCGAGGGGCGCCTTCATGGTGGTGCACTGGAAACCGGTCACGCCGCAGTCCCGCCAGCTCAGCTTCTGCTGGTAGTAGCGGGCGAGCTCGGGTCCGGGGGCGGCGGCCGACGGCGGGGCGGCCGACGCGGCGTCCGGCGCGGACGCAGCCCGGGTCGAGCCGCCCGTGGAGCAGCCGGTGATCAGCAGCCCTGTCGTCACGAGCACGCCGGCGGAGGTGCGGAGCAGGCTCCTGGTGTCCATCCTCGGAGCGTAACCGCGTTCCTCCCGGACATGCCTCCGTACACTCCACGGACGAGTGAGACCGGTATGACGAGTGACACAGGTGGTCCAGTCGACGGTGTGGGGGCGTCCCCTCGCTCGCGTCGCCTGCCGGTGAGAGGTCGGGCAGGCCGCTCGGCCGTCGGGGCGGGTCAGCCGGCGCGCAGGGCCATCGTCATCGCCTCGACGGCCAGCAACGGGGCTACATTGCGGTCCAGTGCCTCACGGCACGCGAAGATCGCTTCTATCCGGCGCAGCGTCCGCTCGGGCGTGGACGAGCCGGCGATCCGGCCGAGGGCGTCACGGTTGTCGTCGTTGGCGAGTGCTCGGGACGAACCGAGCTGCAGGGCGAGAACGTCCCGGTAGAAGCCGGTCAGGTCGGTGAGCGCCAGATCGAGGCTGTCGCGCTGGGTGCGCGTCGCCCGGCTCTTCTGCTTCTTCTCCAGCTCCTTCATCAGGCCCGCCGTACCGCGCGGCATACGGCCCCCCGCCACCGCGCCGAGCGCCGCCTTCAGCTCCTCGGTCTCCTTGGCGTCGACCTCCTCGGCGACCTGCTTGGCGTCCTCCTCGGCGGCGTCGACCAGCTCCTGAGCCGCTTTGAGGCAGCTGCCGACGTCCGCGACGCGCAGCGGCAGGGTGAGCACGGTGGCACGCCGGGCACGGGCCCGCTCATCAGTGGCGAGGCGCCGTGCCCGGTCGATGTGTCCCTGGGTGGCGCGGGCCGCCTGGTGGGCCAGGGCCGGGTCGATGCCGTCGCGCCTGATCAGCACGTCAGCGACGGCCTCCACCGGCGGGGTGCGCAGGCCGACATGGCGGCAGCGCGACCGGATGGTCTGGAGCATGTCCTCGGGCGAGGGCGCACAGAGCAGCCACACCGTCCTCGGGGCGGGCTCCTCGACCGCCTTCAGCAGCACGTTCCCGGAGTCCTCGGTGAGCCGGTCGCCGTCCTCGACGATGATGACCTGCCAGCGGCCTCCCGCCGGTGCCATCTGGGCACCGCGCACCAGCTCCTTGGCCTGGGCCTTGCCGATGGAGAGCTGATCGGTGCGCACGATCTGCACATCGGCGTGCGTGCCGACCATGGTGGTGTGGCACCCGTCGCAGAAGCCGCAGCCGGGGGCGCCGCCGAGGGCACGGTCGGGGCTGGTGCACTGCAGGGCGGCGGCGAACACCCTCGCGGCCGTGTCCCAGCCGGAGCCGGGCGGACCGGTGAACAACCAGGCGTGCGTCATCTTGGACGACGGCAGCACGGCCTCGCCCGCCGCCTCCGCCGTGACCCGCGCGTCGGCCTCACGGGCAGCGGCCAGCAGTTGGTCCTTGATGTGGTCCTGTCCGACCAGGTCGTCCCAGACGGCCACGGTCAGCGCCCCTTCCCGCATGGTTGCTTGCCTGTCCCATTGTGGGGCAGGGGTCGGACAGTCCGGTCACGCCGGAGGTACCGGGGGACGTGCGAGCCGTACAGGAGCCGAGCCGAGGACCGGAGGAGGCGGCTCCTTGCCGTCCCCGGCCCTCCCGGCTCCGGCCCCTCCCGGTCCGCTCACCGAACCGGTGCCCCCGGTGGCCCGCGATCAGCCGCGTCCGCCCCCGCGACGACGCCTTCCCTTGCCGCCGTCGTCCCCCTCGTCGTCCTGGGCCGCATCGGAGTCGAACCCGCCGAGCAGCTCGTCCGCGAGCGTCGGCAGATCGTCGAGGGGGGTCTCCTCCGCCCATGCGGGCCGGTTGCGGCGGCGTTCCGGGGCGACCTGCGGGAGCTCCCGCGTCACGCCGTCGGACCCGTCGGGCCCGGTCCCCGGCGATCGCTCGTCACGGAAGATGCCGGGCGGCACCCGGTCGGCGGGCTGCTCGCCGCCCGGGCGTACGGGCGGCAGCACCGCGGTCTCGTCGACGGCCTGCGTGGAACGGTCCTCGTCCCGTACGGGCGGCATGACGGCGGTCTCGGCCGCGTCGGGGCCGGCTGTGCCCGGGCCGGCGGTGTACGGGCGGGCCGATCCCCGCCCGGCTCCCGCCTCGTCCGCGGGAATCTGCGGCAGCACCGTCGTCTCCGCCTCCTGCGAAGGGTCCGCAGGCGTTACGTCCGGACGGGGCGCTCCGGGGCGCCCGGCGTCGGAACGCGTCGGCTCCGGGCGCGTGGCGTCCGCGCTCACCGTCGGCTGCTCGTCTTGCTTGCGCATGTCGACCCTGGGCATGTCGGCGGGCGCATCGGTCTTGCCCATCTCGACCCCGGGCACGTCGCCGGGCGCATCGGTCTTGCGCATGTCGACGCGCGGAGGCGCAGGAACCTCCTCGGTCACGTCGTCGGGGCGAAGCACGCGCTTCGGCTGGTACCGGACGACGGGCGTCGGGACGGTCAGCTCGTCGTCCGGTCGAACAGCCCCCGGACGGACGGCCTCCGGGCCGGCAGCTGTGCCCGGTTCGGCAGCGTCGCCGTCCGGCCTGTGCGCAGCATCGCCGTCCGGCCGGTGCCCGGTGCCGGCCACCGGCGGAGGCGTAGCCGCCGTCGCCGCGGCGCCGCCGGCCGCCTCCGCCGCCCGGCGTGCCTCCTCCGCCTTCAGCAGCGCCTCCTCGGCCTTCCGCTGCTTCTCGCGGCGCCTTTCCTCCGCCTCGGCACGCAGCCGGGCCTCTTCCTCGGCCTGGCGGCGCCGGCGCTCGGCCTCCGCCGCGCGGGCCTTCTCCTCGGCCTCGCGGCGCACACGCTCCTCCTCCGCGAGCCGGCGCGCCTCCTCGGCCCGCTGCCGGGCCTCCTCCGCCTGCCGCTCGGCCTCGCGGCGGCGGGCCTCTTCCTCCTCGCGCTGCTTGCGGGCCTCTTCCTCGGCACGGAGCTTGGCGAGCTGTTCCTGCCGCTCACGTTCCAGCCGCTCCTCCTCCGCCTTCCGGCGGGCCTCCTCCTCGGCCTTGCGGCGGGCCTCCTCCTCGGCGGCCTTCCGTGCGGCCTCGCGGGCCGCGATCTCGGCCTCGGAAAGCGGCAGGACCTGGTCGAGCCGGTGGCGTACGACGGTGGTGACGGCTTCGGGCTCCTGGCCGGCGTCGACCACGAGGTACCGGCTCGGGTCGGCGGCGGCGAGGGCGAGGAATCCGGCCCGTACCCGTGCGTGGAACTCGGGTGGCTCGGACTCCAGCCGGTCGGGGGCTTCCGTGAAGCGCTCCCGGGCGGTCTCGGGCGAGACGTCGAGCAGCACGGTGAGGTGCGGGACGAGTCCGTCCGTCGCCCAGCGCGAGATGCGGGCGATCTCCGTCGGCGAGAGGTCGCGGCCCGCGCCCTGGTAGGCCACGGACGAGTCGATGTACCGGTCGGTGATGACGACCGCACCGCGCGCCAGGGCGGGGCGCACGACGGTGTCGACGTGCTCCGCGCGGTCCGCGGCGTACAGCAGCGCCTCCGCGCGGTGGGACAGCCCGGCCGACGAAACGTCGAGCAGGATGGACCGCAGCCGCTTGCCGATGGGCGTCGCACCGGGCTCGCGGGTGACCACGACCTCGTGGCCCTTGGCCCGGATCCACTCGGCGAGCGCCTCCACCTGGGTGGACTTCCCCGCGCCGTCACCGCCCTCCAGGGCGATGAAGAAGCCGGTGGGGGCCGGCGCCTGGGCCGGGTCTCCGCCCCGGAGGGCGTCCTTCAGGTCGCGGCGCAGCGGCACGCCCTGCCGGTCGTCCGTCTTGGCGAGGACGACGACGGCGACGGGCAGCAGCAGGGCACCGACCAGCATCAGGGTGAACGCGGCCCCGCCGTGCGCGAAGACGAAGTCGCCGCTGGCCAGGCGGTGCGGGCCGATGGCCGCGGCGAGCAGCGGGGCGGCGAGGGCTCCGAGGGCGAGCGAGACCCGGGCCACGGCCTGGAGGTGTTCGGTGGTACGCGCCCGCCGGGGTTCTTCCGTCTCCTGATCGATGAGGGTGTGGCCGGTGTTCGCGGCGATTCCGGCGGTCACTCCGGCGACGACGGCGATCATCAGGACGGTCGCGGTGTCCGGGACCAGGCCCATGGCGAGCAGTGCGATGCCGGTGACGGCGATCGCGAGGGCGAGCAGCCGGCGCCGGGAGAGCCGGGGCAGCACCTTGCCGGCGGACGCGGCGCGGATGCCGACACCCGTGCCGCCGGTGAGGGCGAGGACGAGCAGGGCGAAGGTGACCGGACCGCCACCGAGGTCGGCGGCGTCCAGCACCGCGACCGCTGCCGCGGCGGCGATGGCCGCGGTCACCGACCCGCAGGCCAGGACGAGCAGCGGCACCGCACCGGTGCGGCCCTTGTCGGGGCCGTTGCCGGTGCTGGGGCGGCGCAGGCCCTCCAGCGGGGAGCGGGGCCGCGGGGTCCGGTCGTCCGGGAGCTCCATGAGCGACAGGACGGACGCGGACGCGGCGAAGAGTCCGGCCGCCACGTACGAGCCGAGGGCCGCCTGGTGCAGCGTGAACCACTCGATGCCCGAGCCGAGCAGATTGCTGATCAGGGTGGCGACCAGCAGGGCCGCCGCAGCGACGGGAACGGCTGCGAACGTGGTGCGCAGGGTCAGTCGGCGCAGGGCGTCCATGCTGTCCGGCAGCGGCCGTACCGCCGCGCCCTCCGGCGGGGGCGGGGGCAGCAGGGCGGGAGCGGCGCTCTCCCTGGCCACCGTCCACAGCCGTTCGGCGACACCGGCGACGAAGACGGTCGCGAGGATCGGGATCAGGGCCTGCTCGGGTGTCCACACGATCCACAAGGGGGCGACGAGCAGCAGCAGCAGCCGCAGCCCGTCCGCGCCGATCATGGTCCAACGGCGGTCGAGGGGGCCTCCGTGCGCGGTGAGCGCCGCGACCGGTCCGAGCAGCACGGCTCCGGCGAGCAGGGTGGCGAGGGCCCGGGCCCCGAGGACAGCGGCGACGGCGAACGCCGCGCCGCGGTAGCCACCGCCGAAGGCGCGCTCGGAGACGGCCGCCTGGAATGCGAGGAGCAGGAGGACGAGCACCGCGAGGGCGTCGCCCACCCCGCCGACGAACTGTGCGCTCCACAGTCGTCGTAGCAGGGGGATGCGCAACAGTGCCCGTACGGCGCGCTCGCGTGAGTCCGCGGCAAGGGCGTCGGAGGCGGGGTTCACGACCGGTGGCTGCTCGGCTCGCGTCATCCGCCCAGCCTATCCGGACCGGCCGTACCGCCGGGCCCCGTCCGAACGTACGGTCGTACAGGACGGCGCGGGAGGGCACGGAACGGCGCACGGACGGGACACCGGGGCTGCATGCCTACGTGACCCAGTGCCTTCGCAACCCCAGGCAACCGCGCTTCATCGGACCGGGACCGGCCCATGGGACGGCCTTCCCCGGTCGGGCGGCCCCGCCCACTGGACGGCGCGCCCCGTGGAACGACCCTGTGCCTGTGGGGCGCCCCTCTGGACGGCCCTGTGGGACGGCCCTGTGGGACGGACGGCCCCGCCCCCCGTGGGACGCGATCCCGCCCGGTGGGGCGACCGCACGCTCCGGGCGGACCGCTCACCGCCGCACGAAGGGCACCTTTCTCTGCCAAGCCCGGGAAAGCAGCCCAGGAAGACCGCCCGCCCGGCGCCGCCGACGCAGGCGGGTCAGTCCTCCGCGGTCGCCGTCCGAGCCGCCGCGGTCTTCGCCGCCGCGGTCTTCTTGGCGGCCGCGGTGGTGGTCTTCTTCGCCGCGGTCTTCTTGGCCGTCGTGGTCTTCTTGGCGGCCGTCTTCTTCGCCGTGGTCTTCTTGACCGCCGTCTTCTTTGCCGGGGCCTTCTTCGCCGTCTTCTTCGCAGGGCCCTTGGCGCGCTTCTCGGCGAGCAGCTCGAAGCCACGCTCCGGAGTGATCGTTTCGACGCTGTCACCCGTCCGCAGGGTGGCGTTGGTCTCGCCGTCCGTGACGTACGGGCCGAAACGGCCGTCCTTCACGACGACGAGACGCTCGCTGACCGGGTCGGTGCCCAGTTCCTTCAGCGGCGGCTTCGCGGCGGCGCGTCCCCGCGCCTTGGGCTGGGCGTAGATGGCCAGGGCCTGGTCCAGCGTGATGGTGAAGAGCTGGTCCTCGGTCTCGAGGGACCGCGAGTCCGTACCCTTCTTCAGGTACGGGCCGTAGCGGCCGTTCTGCGCGGTGATCTCGACGCCCTCGGCGTCGGTGCCGACGATCCGCGGGAGGGACATGAGCCGCAGTGCGTCCTCCAGGGTCACCGTGTCGAGGGACATCGACTTGAAGAGCGACGCCGTGCGCGGCTTGACCGCGTTCTTACCGGTCTTCGGAGTGCCCTCGGGAAGGATCTCGGTGACGTACGGGCCGTAGCGGCCGGCCTTGGCGACGATCTCGTGACCGGTCTCCGGGTCGGTGCCCAGCTCGAAGTCACCGCTGGGCTTGGCGAGCAGTTCCTCGGCGTGCTCGACGGTGAGCTCGTCGGGTGCCAGGTCGCCCGGGACGTCGGCGCGCTGGTGGCCTTCCTGCTCCTTCTCGCCCCGCTCGATGTACGGGCCGTAGCGGCCGACGCGCAGCACGATGCCGTTGCCGACGGGGAAGGAGGAGATCTCGCGGGCGTCGATGGCGCCCAGGTCGGTGACCAGTTCCTTCAGTCCGCCGAGGTGGTCGCCGTCGCCGTTGCCGGCCGCTGCGGCGCCGCCCTCTCCCGCACCCTCGCCGAAGTAGAAGCGCTTCAGCCACGGCACGGCCTGTGCCTCGCCGCGGGCGATGCGGTCGAGGTCGTCCTCCATCTTGGCGGTGAAGTCGTAGTCGACGAGCCGGCCGAAGTGCTTCTCCAGCAGGTTGACCACGGCGAAGGACAGGAACGACGGGACGAGCGCCGTGCCCTTCTTGAAGACGTAGCCGCGGTCGAGGATCGTGCCGATGATCGACGCGTACGTCGACGGCCGGCCGATCTCGCGCTCTTCCAGCTCCTTGACCAGCGAGGCCTCGGTGTAGCGGGCCGGCGGCTTGGTGGCGTGGCCGTCCGCGGTGATCTCCTCGGCGGCCAGCGCGTCGCCCTCGGCGACCTGCGGCAGCCTGCGCTCGCGGTCGTCGAGCTCGGCGTTCGGGTCGTCGGCGCCCTCCACGTAGGCCTTCATGAAGCCGTGGAAGGTGATGGTCTTGCCGGACGCGGAGAACTCCGCGTTCCGGCCGTCGCTCGCGATGCCGCCGATCCGGACGGTGACGGAGTTCCCGACGGCGTCCTTCATCTGGGAGGCGACGGTCCGCTTCCAGATCAGCTCGTAGAGCTTGAACTGCTCGCCGGTCAGTCCGGTCTCGGCCGGGGTGCGGAAACGATCACCCGAAGGCCTGATCGCCTCGTGCGCCTCCTGGGCGTTCTTGACCTTGCCCGCGTAGACCCGGGGCTTCTCGGGCAGGTAGTCGGCGCCGTACAGCTGGGTGACCTGGGCCCGGGCCGCCGTGATGGCGGTGTCGGACAGCGTCGTGGAGTCCGTACGCATGTAGGTGATGAAGCCGTTCTCGTACAGCTTCTGCGCGATCTGCATGGTGGCCTTGGCCCCGAAGCCCAGCTTGCGGGAGGCCTCCTGCTGGAGGGTCGTCGTACGGAAGGGCGCGTACGGGGAGCGCCGGTACGGCTTGGACTCCACCGAGCGCACGGCGAACGAGGTGTCGGCGAGGGCGGCGGCCAGCGAGCGGGCGTTCGCCTCGTCGAGGTGCAGGGCGTCGCCCTTGAGCTGTCCGGCGGCGTTGAAGTCACGGCCCTGGGCGACACGCCGGCCGTCGACCGTGGCGAGCCGGGCGACCAGTGACGACGGGTCGGAGGCGTCACCGGCGCGGCCGGTGGAGAACGTACCGGTCAGGTCCCAGTACTCGGCGGAGCGGAAGGCGATGCGCTCACGCTCCCGCTCGACGACCAGACGGGTGGCGACGGACTGCACACGGCCTGCGGAGAGGCCGCGCATGACCTTCTTCCACAGCACCGGGGAGACCTCGTAGCCGTAGAGCCGGTCGAGGATACGGCGGGTCTCCTGCGCGTCGACCATGCGCTTGTTCAGCTCGCGCGGATTGGCGACGGCCTCCTGGATCGCGGCCTTGGTGATCTCGTGGAAGACCATGCGCTTGACCGGGACCTTGGGCTTGAGGACTTCCAGCAGGTGCCAGGCGATGGCCTCGCCCTCACGGTCCTCATCGGTGGCGAGGTAGAGCTCGTCGGACTCCGCGAGCTGTTCCTTGAGCTTCCTGACCTGAGCCTTCTTGTCGGCGTTCACCACGTAGATGGGCTGGAAGTCGTGCTCGACGTCCACGCCGAGCCGGCGCACCTCGCCGGTGTACTTCTCGGGCACCTCTGCGGCACCGTTCGGGAGGTCGCGGATGTGCCCGACGCTCGCCTCGACGACATAGCCGGGGCCGAGGTAGCCCTTGATCGTCTTCGCCTTGGCAGGCGACTCGACGATGACGAGTCGGCGGCCGCCCTGTGCGGTCTCGCGGGTCGGGGACAACTTTGGCTCTTCTCTCCGGTCGGCACTGGGGTTTCCCTCGGACAGGGTCCGCGGGAGGTCGATCGTGCGGTCGGTCTGCGGTGACGCTGCGGAGTGTGACGGTACAACCCGCCCCCGTGTCAAACGGCGAAAGCCCGCAACGGCCACTCGAACGGTAACCCGACTACCGCCATTCCTGCCGCACGGACCGGCCAAGGACACCCGGGAACCGCAGGCCGGAGCGCCGGCAAGGCCCGGGAATACAGGGGAGGAAGGATGTCCGAGAAGAGACTTTTTACTTTTTGATGATCAAATGCGAGTGAAGCACCACACTCCGATAGCGAGGGACGCCACACCGAAGGCCACGGCGAGGACGGCGGACACGACCGGGCTGACGCCGTGGGCGACCGGAGCGCGGTGCATCACACGCATGGTGGTCCAGAGCAGCAGCGCCGCGCCGAAGAACGCGAACACCGTCCCGGCGAACAGCGCGGGTCCGGCCTCCGCGGCGCCCGCCGCCGCTGTGCCGATCGTCGTCATGGCCCGGATCCTGGCACCTGCGGGCACAGAACCGGCGAACACGAGGTGAACTCCAGGATGACGGTTCGCCGTGTCGCCCGACCGGGGTCCGGTGCCATGGGTTCCGACGGCCGGAGCCGCGGATTCCCGCCGGCGGAGCCACGGGTTCCCAGCGGCTGAGCAATGGATTCCAGGCGGCCGTGGCCGGGGGCGGAACGGCCGGTTCTCGTCCCCTGCGCATGCCGCGCCGGCTCACCCGGCGTACGGGGGACTGCGCCACGACGACGGGACGGCGTCCACCGGAAGGACTACGGAGCGGGCCCCTATCCGCGGGCCCGCTCCCCCACGGCCCGCAGCCCGAGGGTCGGGGGGGCGGGGGTCGGTCACCCGGGTGCCTGCCGCGGAGCCGTCCGTACGGATCCCGGCACACCGTCCGTCACACGGTCCCCCGAGCCGGCACTCGCACGGCGCGGGTCCGCCGGGCCCGATGCGGAACCGAGCGCCGTCGCTGTGCCGCCCTCACGTACGGCGGTTACGCGGCGGGGTCGGCAGGATCCAGGAAGCCCTGCTCGATCAGCAGTCTGATCTGCGCCGGAGTACGGTCCCTCAGCAGCACCGGGTCCTCGCCGACGAGCTGGGCGATGGCATCGAGGATCCGCCCGGCGCTCAGCGTGCCGTCGCAGACGCCGGCGAATCCCGCTCCGACGGTGTCGACCTTGGTGGCCCGGCGCATCCCGCGGTTCTGCCGCAGCACCACGTGCTCGGGGTCCTCGGCTCCGGGAAGCCCGACCTGTTCCTGCATCACCTCTCGGGCCAGCGCGAAGTGACCGGCGAGCAGCGCCGCGTCGTCGTGCGTCCGCAGATAGTCCTGGCGTTCGAAATGGGCCAGAACGGCGGCGCCGAGCGGCTGTTCGACGGGGTGCGGCCAGTCCTCGACCGTGATGGCAGGCCGTTCCGACCCGCTCTTGCGCAGCGTGATCCACCCGAAGCCGATGGCCCTGGTCCTGCGAGCCTCGAACTCGTCCAGCCAGGCGTCGTACCGCGCGGCGTACGCGGCCGGGTCCGTGCGGTGGTCGCCGCTGTCCCGCAGCCACAGCTCGGCGTACTGGGTGATGTCCTGCACCTCGCGCTGGACGATCCAGGCGTCGCATCCGCGCGGCACCCAGGAGCGCAGGCGGTCCTGCCAGTCCTCCCCCTCGACGTGCTGCCAGTTGGCCAGGAACTGTGCGTATCCCCCGTCGTTCAGCCGTTCGCCCGCCTGCTGGACGAGGGTGCGGCACAGGTCGTCCCCGCCCATGCCGCCGTCCCGGTAGGTGAGCCGGGCGCCCGGCGAGATCACGAACGGCGGGTTGGACACGATCAGGTCGTACGTCTCGTCCGCCACCGGCTCGAACAGGGAACCCTCGCGCAGTTCCGCCGCAGGCGCGCCGGACAGGGCGAGCGTGAGCCGGGTGAACTGCAGCGCGCGCGGGTTGAGATCGGTGGCGGTGACGCGCGTGGCGTGCTGGGTGGCGTGCAGCGCCTGGATGCCCGAGCCGGTGCCCAGGTCGAGCGCGGAGCCCACGGGCGTACGGACGGTGATGCCGGCAAGGGTGGTGGACGCGCCGCCGACGCCGAGCACGACGCCCTCGTCACGACCGGCCGCGCCGCCCGCTCCGCCGACCGCGCAACCGAGGTCGGAGACGATGAACCAGTCCTGGCCGTCCGGGCCGCCGTAGGGGCGGATGTCGACGGTCGCACGGATTCCGTCGCCGTCCTTGGTGACCCAGCCGTCCGCGAGCGCTTCGTCGAGGGGCAGCGCGGCGTGCGCCCGGTCGACGCTCACCTGCTCCTGCAGCAGGAACAGCCGGACGAGCGTCTCCAGCGAGCTGTCGCCGCGGGTGGCGCGCAGCGCGGGGACGGTCTCACTGCGGGCGAGCGCGGCGTACGCGGGCGCGCCGAGCAGTTCGAGCAGTCCGTCGGCAGTGAACTCGGCGGCGACGAGGGCTGTGCGGAGGCGGGCGGCGCCGTCCGGCGCGGGGAGGCTGGTCGTACTCACCCGGCCATTGTGTCGCGTACCGGCGACGACGGCGCCCGCTGCCGTACGCAGCGCGCCATGGTCACCGGCGCGCTACGGGGCACGGGGCGACGCAGGTACGGAACGCACGCACGCTGAGGTCGCCGGCTGCCGCCGGCCGCGGGCGCTAGTTCGCCGCAGCGGACGCCGAGGACGACACGGAGGCACCGACCCCGCCGCCCGCCTTGGGCGACGCGGACGACGAGGCCCCTTCCTTCGACGAAGCGGAACCAGAAGGCTTCCCGGACCCGTCCGCGGGAGGCGCGGCGGGCGGCGCGGACGGCGTGGGCTTCTGGCAGCCCGGCTGGCCCGACATGGCCGTTCCGAGTTCACCGGACTGGAGCTTCTGCAGCGCGTCGTCACCGGACTTGCTGATCTTCTCCAGTTCGTCGGCGACGCCCTTGAGGCCTTCCGCGAACTTCGCCTGGTCCTTGACCTCCAGCTCGTCGACCTTCTTCTTCAGGTTCGCGTACGCGGTGGAGGAGGCCTGGAGCTCCTTGACGGCGTTCTGCTGGGTCGTCGCACCGTCGTTGACGGGGGGAGCGCCCGCGCCCTGGACCGCGGCGCCGAGCGCCTTGTAGGCGTCGGAGATCTGCTGGAAGGCCTGGGCGTCGGTCTTCTGGACGTCCGCCGGCTTGCTGTTGTCGGCGGTCTGCTGCTGGATGGCCGCGTTGGCGTTGGCGATCTTCTGGAGCTGGGGCTGGGCCTGGTCGCAGACATTCTTGGCCCAGTCGTTCACCTTGTCGCCGCCGTCCTTCTCCTCGGCGGTGGTGCATCCCGACAGGGCCAGCATCAGTACCGCGCCGCCGGACAGTGCGGCCGCAAGCTTCTTGTTCACCGGTTCGGTCCCTTCCAAGGCTCTCGGCCCCGGAACATACACGCCATGTGGGCGACACCCATGTGCGAGTGTCCCTTCTGATGCCTATTGAAGCCATTTGCACCAAGAGAGAGAAGGCTCACGAGAACCGCCGCCGCGGCCTGCTGTCCGGGCATCGGCGCAGAAGCGGCAGGGCGAGGAAGAAGGAGCGGGCGGACGGCGCATCAGAACGCGCCGTCCGCCCGCCGGTTGCACGGGGCCGGAACCGGTCGTGCAGGGTTCAGGCCGGTAGTGCGCGGATCAGGAAACCACCGCCGGATCCGGCGACTTGGTGGACCGCTCAGCGGACCCGCTGTCGTCGCCCACGGCCACTCCGCGCCGCTTGGACACATAGACGGCCCCGACCACGATCAGGATCGCGAGGGTCGCCACCAGCGCGCGCACCGCGGGGCTGGCGTTCTGGCCGTAGCTGAACTGCACGACCGCGGGAGCGATCAGCAGCGCCACGAGGTTCATCACCTTGAGCAGCGGGTTGATCGCGGGGCCCGCCGTGTCCTTGAACGGGTCGCCGACGGTGTCGCCGATGACGGTCGCTGCATGGGCCTCGCTGCCCTTGCCGCCGTGGTGGCCGTCCTCGACGAGCTTCTTCGCGTTGTCCCAGGCGCCACCGGAGTTGGCGAGGAACACCGCCATCAGCGTGCCGGTGCCGATCGCGCCGGCCAGATACGAGCCGAGCGCGCCGACGCCGAGGGTGAAGCCGACCGCGATGGGGGCGAGGACGGCGAGCAGGCCGGGAGTGGCCAGTTCGCGCAGCGCGTCCTTGGTGCAGATGTCCACGACACGGCCGTACTCGGGCTTCTCGGTGTAGTCCATGATTCCGGGGTGCTCGCGGAACTGCCGCCGCACCTCGAAGACCACGGCTCCGGCGGAACGCGACACCGCGTTGATCGCCAGGCCGGAGAAGAGGAACACCACGGCGGCGCCGAGCATCAGCCCCACGAGGTTGTTGGGCTGCGAGATGTCCAGCGACAGGCCCATCTGCCCGGCCTTGGCGTTGACTTCGGCCACGGCGGTCGCGATCGCGTCGCGGTACGAGCCGAACAGTGCGGCGGCCGCAAGGACCGCGGTGGCGATGGCAATGCCTTTGGTGATGGCCTTGGTGGTGTTGCCGACCGCGTCCAGGTCGGTGAGGACCTGGGCACCCTCGCCCTGGACGTCGCCGGACATCTCGGCGATGCCCTGCGCGTTGTCGGACACCGGGCCGAAGGTGTCCATGGCGACGATGACACCGACCGTGGTGAGGAGGCCGGTTCCGGCCAGCGCCACCGCGAACAGGGCCAGCGTGATGGACGTGCCGCCGAGCAGGAACGCCCCGTACACGCCGAGGCCGATCAGCAGCGCGGTGTAGACGGCGGACTCCAGGCCGATGGAGATGCCGGCGAGGACGACGGTGGCCGGACCGGTGAGCGACGTCTTGCCGATGTCCCGGACGGGACGGCGGTTCGTCTCGGTGAAGTAGCCGGTCAACTGCTGGATCAGAGCGGCCAGGACGATACCGATGGCGACGGCGACCAGCGCCAGGATGCGCGGGTCCCCGGCGTGGCCGCTGATGGAGGCCTCGGAGACGCCGGACAGCTCGGCGTAGGTGGACGGCAGGTAGACGAAGACGGCGATGGCCACCAGAGTCAGTGAGATCGCGGCGGAGATGAAGAAGCCGCGGTTGATGGCCGTCATCCCGCTGCGGTCGGCGCGCCGCGGGGCGACCGCGAAGATGCCGATCATCGCGGTGACCACGCCGATCGCCGGAACGATCAGCGGGAAGGCCAGTCCTGCGTCGCCGAAGGCGGCCTTGCCCAGGATGAGGGCGGCGACCAGGGTGACGGCGTACGACTCGAACAGGTCGGCGGCCATGCCGGCGCAGTCGCCGACGTTGTCGCCGACGTTGTCGGCGATGGTCGCGGCGTTCCGCGGGTCGTCCTCCGGGATGCCCTGCTCGACCTTGCCGACCAGGTCGGCGCCGACGTCCGCGGCCTTGGTGAAGATACCGCCGCCGACTCGCATGAACATGGCGATCAGCGCCGCGCCGAGGCCGAAGCCCTCCAGCACCTTGGGTGCGTCGGCCGCGTAGACGAGGACGACGCACGAAGCACCGAGCAGGCCGAGGCCCACCGTGAACATGCCGACCACGCCACCCGTACGGAAAGCGATCTTCATGGCTTTGTGCGCGACCGCCGTCAGGTCCTTCTTCGGCTCACCCTTGGCCGGCGTCGCCTCCCGCGCGGCTGCGGCGACGCGCACATTGCTGCGCACGGCGAGCCGCATACCGATGTATCCGGTCGCAGCCGAGAACAGAGCACCGATCAGGAAGAAGATCGAACGCCCCAGGCGCTGCGACCAGTTGTCGGCCGGCAGCAGCATCAGCAGGAAGAACACGACGACGGCGAAGACGCCGAGGGTACGCAACTGCCGGGCCAGATAGGCATTCGCGCCTTCCTGGACGGCCGCCGCGATCTTCTTCATGGAATCGGTGCCCTCGCCTGCCGAGAGCACTTGCCGCACCAGCAACTGGGCGACGACCAGTGCTGCGAGGGCGACCGCGCCGATCACAAACACGATCAGCCGATTTTCTTCGGTGAGTACCGCGGCTGCGAGAGATGTGGCGTCGGACTGTTGTGCGTTGACGAGCCCCGCCATTCGTCCTCCTTGACGTTCAGAGCTCAAGATGTGGACGGATTGTAGGGAGCGGAACCTGATCAAAACAGGGTGCCGCAAATGGAATTGACCTTCGCCCCGTCAGCATCAAAAGATCGCGCCCCGGAGGAGCACTCGAAAGCGGTAATGGGGCAAAAGCATTGACCGGTGATCCATGATCTAGGTAAATGAAAAAAGGACCTGCTCAGCAGGGCCGTGAAATGAAACGATCAGAATTCCGGAACGTTGGACCGTTCGAGTGGCAGGCACCCTCGGAACAGCCCGGCGGCAGGCTCGTGCCCGCGCGGATTGGCCGAGCCTCGATGCATACGGAGGTTCGCGGCGGCCTCGCGCCCCCGGCACACACGGACTCGCGTCCCCGGAGCAGGGTGCACACGGGCACAGGGGAGCGCCGTGGAGCGAGGGCGCGCCCGACGATGGCCTCGCGCGCGGGCCGCCGCGGCCTCACGGCTCACGGCTCACGGCTCACGGCTCACGGCTCACGGCTCACGGCTCACGGCTCACGGCTCACGGCTCACGGCTCACGGCTCACGGCTCACGGCTCAC
>NZ_JBVICA010000023.1:0-16794 GCF_055573115.1 Streptomyces sp. NPDC030222 | reverse complement strand
CGGCGAGGAACGATCCTGCTCAGGGCAGGACACCGGCCGGCGTCGCGGGCCAGCTCATGCGGATCACCCCACCGGACTCGTCCGACGTGACCTCCACGTCGTCGACGAGGCCGCTGATGACGGCGAGGCCCATCTCGTCCTCGACGCTCTCGGAGCCCTCAGCAGGACCGGCGACCTCCACGGCCCGCGGCGGGCCGGAACCGTCCGACGACGTCGGTGTGCCGCCCGCACCGGGCACCGGCACCTGGTCCCCGACCTCGATCGAGAACGTCTTCTCCTCCTCGATCAGGACGACCCTGACCGGCGCGGAGATCTCATGGTTGCGGTGCAGACCCACCGCACGGCTGCACGCCTCCCCGACGGCGAGCCTGACCTCGTCCAGCACGGCTTCGTCGACCCCGGCCCGGCGCGCCACGGCGGCCGCCACGAGACGGGCCGTCCTGACATGCTCGGGCTGCGCGCTGAAGCGGAGCTCCACGGTGGCCATACGGTCCCCCTCGGACGTACGAGCGTGCTTCTCCAGGTGCCGGGCCTTGCGCCCGGCACCCGCTGCTGCCTCCGGAAGCCGTCAGTCGGTGGCGGCGACGGCCTCATCGACCGAGGTGTGGATGGGGAACACCTTGGTCAGACCGGTAATCCGGAAGATCTTGAGAATGCGCTCCTGGTTGCAGACCAGGCGCAGCGAGCCCTCATGGGCCCGGACACGCTTCAGTCCACCCACGAGCACGCCGAGACCGGTGGAGTCGAGGAAGTCCACACCCTCCATGTCGACAACCAGGTGGTAGCTGCCGTCGTTCACCAACTCGACCAACTGCTCGCGCAGCTTGGGCGCGGTATACACATCAATCTCGCCACCGACCTCGACGACCGTACGGTCGCCACCCGGGCCGGACACATTGCGAGTCGACAGGGACAGGTCCACGGATCCTCCAGCACCTTGCTATCGAGCGGCCGCCCCCTGTGTCTCCCCGGCGGAGCCAGAGAACGGATCGCCAGCCGCGATGGCATTCAATCACTTACCAGCAGCCATGCACGACGCCTTGGGACCATTGTCCGTCACGCCGGTGACACACTCGGTGCCGATGGCCAGGAATCACCGCCCCAGTAGCCCTGCCGAAGAAGCGGGGGCACGACCCGACCCCGGCACTGTCCTCGACCGACTCGCCGGCGGGGCGGGCCGGGCTGCGCGCATCACTCATACGGAGCACTTGCCCCCCAGGGCGGGTCGTCATGCCGTCTGGCCCGACCGCATCCGGCCCGAGGTGATCTCCGCCATCGCGGCAGCCGGGATCGAGCACCCCTGGAGCCACCAGGCGGCGGCAGCAGAGCACGCTCTGGACGGCGAATCCGTGGTGATCGCGACCGGCACCGCGTCCGGCAAGTCCCTCGCTTACCTCGCGCCCGTGCTCTCGGCCCTCCTCGCCGGTGCCGAGGCCCCCAACGGCCGCGGCACCACCGCCCTGTACCTGGCGCCCACCAAGGCCCTGGCAGCCGACCAGCTGCGGTCCGTACAGTCCCTCGCCGCCCCGCTCGGCCACCGCGTCCGGCCCGCCGCCTACGACGGCGACACGCCGGTAGAAGAACGCGAATGGGTGCGCCAGTACGCGAACTACGTCCTGACCAACCCCGACATGCTGCACCGCGGGATACTCCCGTCCCACCCCCGCTGGTCCTCCTTCCTGCGTGCCCTGCGCTACGTCGTGATCGACGAGTGCCACACCTACCGGGGCGTCTTCGGCTCGCACGTCGCCCAGGTACTGCGCCGACTGCGTCGCCTGTGCGCCCGGTACGGCGCCGATCCGGTCTTCCTGCTCGCCTCCGCCACGGCCGCCGATCCGGCGGCTGCAGCACAGCGCCTGACGGGCCTTCCCGTGGTCGAGGTGGCCGACGACGCCTCTCCCCGCGGAGAGCTGGTCTTCGCCCTCTGGGAGCCGCCGCTGACCGAGCTCCACGGCGAGAAAGGCGCCCCCGTGCGGCGCACGGCCACCGCCGAGACCGCCGACCTGCTCACCGATCTGACCGTCCAGGGCGTCCGCTCGGTCGCCTTCATCCGCTCGCGCCGTGGCGCCGAACTGATCTCCGTCATCGCCAAGGAACGTCTCGCCGAGGTCGACAGATCGCTGCCACGACGTGTCGCGGCCTACCGCGGCGGCTATCTGCCCGAGGAACGCCGCGCCCTCGAGCGCGCCCTCCACTCCGGGGACCTCCTCGGACTGGCCGCCACCACCGCCCTCGAACTCGGCATCGACGTGTCCGGGCTCGATGCCGTACTGATCGCGGGATACCCGGGCACCCGCGCCTCCCTGTGGCAGCAGGCGGGGCGCGCCGGACGCTCCGGTCAGGGCGCCCTTGCCGTCCTCGTGGCGCGGGACGACCCGCTGGACACCTATCTCGTCCACCACCCCGACGCGCTGTTCCGGCAGCCCGTGGAGTCCACCGTCCTCGATCCCGACAACCCGTACGTCCTCGCCCCCCATCTGTGCGCCGCCGCCGAGGAGCTGCCGCTCACCGACGAGGACGTCGGGCTCTTCGGCCCTACGACCGCCGAGCTGATGCCCCAACTGGAGGCCGCGAGGCTGCTGCGCCGGCGCGCCACCGCCTGGCACTGGACCCGCCGCGAACGGGCTGCCGACCTCACCGACATCCGGGGCACAGGCGGGAAGCCCGTGCAGGTCGTCGAGGCCGGGACCGGACGGCTGCTGGGCACGGTCGACGCCTCCGCCGCCCACACCACCGTCCACGACGGCGCGGTCCACCTCCACCAGGGCCGCACCTACCTGGTGAAGCACCTGGACCTCGAGGACTCGGTGGCGCTCGTCGAGGAGGCCTCGCCGCCGTACTCGACCACCGCTCGGGACACCACGTCGATCTCGATCCTGGAGACCGACACCGAGATCCCCTGGGGCGACGCCCGGCTCTGCTACGGCTCGGTCGAGGTCACCAACCAGGTCGTCTCCTTCCTCCGTCGCAAGCTGATCACCGGTGAGGTCCTCGGCGAGTCCAAACTGGACCTGCCGCCCCGTACGCTGCGCACCCGCGCCGTGTGGTGGACGGTCACCGAGGACCAGCTCGACGCCGCACGGGTGAACCCGGAGCAGCTGGGCGGCGCCCTGCACGCCGCCGAGCACGCCTCGATCGGCATGTTGCCGCTGTTCGCCACCTGCGACCGCTGGGACATCGGCGGTGTCTCCGTACCGCTCCACCCCGACACCCTGCTGCCGACGGTCTTCGTGTACGACGGCCATCCGGGTGGCGCGGGCTTCGCCGAGCGTGCGTTCCGCACGGCCCGCGACTGGCTGACCGCGACCCGCGAGGCCATCGCCTCCTGCGAGTGCGATGCCGGATGCCCCTCCTGCATCCAGTCCCCCAAATGCGGCAACGGCAACGACCCGCTCCACAAACGCGCCGCCGTCCGGCTCCTGGCGGAACTCCTCCGCGGGGCCCCGCCGGGCCCGCCGGCCAACGGTTAGCCCGCGGACCCGCCGGTCACGGGGCGGCCGCCGGGCACGGAGGGCGGCGGTGCCGCCCCGCCGACCGGCATCCCCAGCATCCCGGCTCTTCCCGGACCGGCGCGGGGCAGGCCACCCGCCCCGTCCGGTGGTCCCGCACGTGCCCGGATCTCGGGTGCGTACGGGCCCAGGCGAGCCCGTGCTGTGACGTCGGAGATGTCACCGAGCACGACGCACCGCACCAGAGCCGTGCCCTGTGCCGCGGCGACTCTCGCCGCCTTCGCGCACGCGGCCCGTTCCCCGAGCAGGGCGTGGTCCGCCGCGGCGAGGGCGGCCAGGTCGGCGGCGGCACCGGCACGATGCCGGGCCGCCACCGCCTGCCCCAGGGCCAGGACAGCCGCGAAGACCACGCACAGCGTGGCAGCGGCGACAGCGGTCCAGACCGTGGCCGACCCGCGGTCCCCCGCCTGCGCCCCCTCGGCGGAGGCGGCCATGGCCCTGGGCACTGTGGTCGTTCTCGCATAGGTCGTCGTCGTGTCGGCTGATCTCGCAGTGGTCCGGCTCGCGGTGACGGTCCGGGTCGCGGTGGTCGTGATTGCCTCGGTGGTCCGGGTCGCCTTGCTCCTCTCGGTGCTCGTCGTCGTGGTCCGGGTCGTGGAGGACGTCGGGGCACCCGCCGGTCTCATGTCTCACCGCCCACGGTGTCCTCGGCCAGGGCCGCGGCCTCCGCTCGCAGGGTCAGCGACAGCGTGCCGGGGCCGGGTGTCGGTGCCTCCACACGCACCCGCCAGAACTCTCCCGCCCTCGCCACGGTCACTGCGGCTCCGTCCGGGGCAGCCGTCCGTGCCGCCGCCAGAACGGCGCCCCGGGGCTCGGATCGGGCCGCGGCCCGGGCGCCCGCTCTGGCCGCGTCCACGCACTGGATGTGCGCGGCCGCAGCGGCCAGCGCCCACACCAGCGCCAGGGCGAACAGGGCGAGCGCCGGAATCGCCACCGCTGCCTCCGCGGTCACCGACCCGCGGTCGCCGCCCGGTCTCCCCCGACGCCGGGCGGCTGGTCCTGCACGTGTCGGTGGTGCCCCGCGGCTGACGTCACTCCGCATTGAGGGCCTTCCCGATCACCGACTGCAGCGCCGAGGCCACGGCGCCGCTGGTCACCACCTTGTAGAGAACCGCCGCGAAGGCACACGCGGCGATCGTGCCCATCGCGTACTCAGACGTGGTCATTCCGGCGTCGCCGCTAAGCCGGCATCGCAGCCAGGCCCTGATCCGTGCAGTCCGTACCGTCCATGCGGTACGAGCAGTCCGTACAGCCATTTCAACCTCCGGTCATTGGTGTGTCGTTGCAGTGGTCGTCAGGTCGATCGACAGGTCGTGTCGCGGCCATTGGCGTCACGACCGTTCATGTCTCGGTCGTTCGAAGTGCGTTCGTGTCACGGCGGTCCACGTCCCGGCCGTTCGCATGCGCTCGTGTCCATGCTGTTCGTCTCCATGCCGTTCGTCTCCATGCCGTTCATGTCCGGCCGTTCGTGTCGTGGTTCGGCTGCCGGTACCTCGTACTGCGGCCTCGCGTACCTCGAGGAGGAGCCACGGGGACCCGGCCGGGAGTCGGTCGTTCGCACGGTCAGCCGTCGCCGAGCCCTGGGACCAGCCGTGGCCGAGCCTGGGACCGACCGTCGTCTGCCCCAGGGGTCGAGGGACGCATACCGTCACCCGCCGGGCCGAGGGATCCCGACGACCGAGGCCAGTCGCGAAGACCAAGGCGTGCCCCGCCCAGGACTTCCCTTCCCCCCGGCCGGTGGCCGGTCGTTCAGCGGCCTGCCAGGAGGCCGCCCGCCAGGCCGATCACCACCGGGGCCACGCCCGCTGCCAGGAACGCAGGCAGGAAGCACAGGCCCACTGGTGCGGTGATCAGTACGCCGGCTCTTCGGGCCCTTGTGTCGGCTTCCCGACGCTGTTCCGCGCGCAGCCCCGTGGCCAGGCGGGACACCGGTTCCGCCGCCGGTGCCCCGCTCGCGGAGGCGCGTTCGAGGCATCGAGCGAGGCCGTGGGCGCCTGGGACGGCTCCCAACCGTCCCCATGCGTCGGATGGTTCCCCTCCGAGGCGGAGCTCGGCCGCCACTTGGACGAGGCAGTCTCCGAGCGGGCCGCCGAGTGATGCGCCCACTGCCTCGGCCGCCTCTCGCGGACCCGCGCCCGCCGAGACACAGGCTGCCAACAGGTCGGCCGCGAGAGGGAGTTTGCGGACGGCTGCGGCCCGCTGTGCCGCAGCGGCGTCCTTCCGTGGACGGCGCCTCATCCACATACGGAGTCCGCACGCTCCGCACAGTCCGAGGACCGTGCCGGCCATGCCGCCCACAAGGACAATCGCGATCAGCGCCGCTCCTGCGGGAGCGACCCAGTCCTTCAGCCGCCCGGGGTGGAGGTGTGGTACCGGCAGCGGTGGTCGGCGCCCACGCAGTCCGGCCGTGGCGCCCGCGCACGACCCTGGGAGCGGCAGTGCCGCGAGGCGTCTCCGTGTCCGTCGAGCGTGGTGTCGCGCGATCAGCGTCGCCGTCACCCATCCGGCGGTTGCGATGACCGCGGACACTGTCCACAGGCCGTGGACAAGGCTTCCGTTCATCCGGTCTCACCCGCCCGGACGATGCGCCTCGCCCACAGGACGCCTGCGGTCTCCAGCAGTGCGGCTACCAGCAGGCAACCCAATCCCGCCGGGGTGTGGAGCAGCACCCACAGCGGGTGGGCTCCCAAGGCAGTGCCCAACGCCAGACCGGCGAGGGGGAGCACCGCGAGCAGGGTCGTGGTCGAGCGGGCCGTCGCCAACTGGGCCCTCAGGTCCTCCTGTTGATCGCGCTCGGCCCGCAGTGCGGCCTCCAGTCGTTCCAGACCGGCTGCCAGACCGGCGCCGCCCGCCACGGCCACCTCCCAGCACGCGGCCACTCCGGCGAGCCCCGTGGCCCCATGCTCGGCCGACGCCTTCCGTAATGCCTCGGGGGCGTCGCCGCCGAACCGTGCCGCCGCCAGCACAGCCGCCTCGGACCGCCCGAGCCCTCCTGTGCCCGGCGCCGCGGCGCACAGCGCCTGTCCGGGCTGCCGTCCGGCACGCAGCTCGCCCGCCAGGGCCCCGCACAGGGCGACGACGGCATCGGCGCGGCGAATACGTGACCGCTCCTGTTCCCTGACCCGCAGACCTCGGCCCACAAGCGGTACGGCGATCACTCCTCCGAGCATGGGCAGCCACGACTCGCCGAGCAGCGCCACCAGCGCCGCGGCCGGGAGACAGAGGCATTCCAGTGGCAGTCGTCGTAGCCGAGCGGGGGCCGACCAGCGCAGCAGCGACCAGACACTGTCCAGAGGCGTCGCCGCGGGGAACATCAGCCGTGCCCGCCGCAGCGCCGGATCGGTTCCGGCCGCGAGCCACACCGCCATCCCGGCGCACAGCGTCGCGAGCCCCGGTGCCAGGCCTCCTGCGATGTGTACCGCGTTCACGATCCGCCACCGATCAGCGACCGGAGTCGGGGCCATCCCCGCTCGTGCACGAAACCGGAGGCGTCCCAGCGCAGTGCGGGGACGGTCACCACCAGCCCCGTGGAGTCGCGCTCCAGGACGTGGATCTCGGCGACGCGCCGCCGTCCTGCGCGGTTCCGGGCGAGGTGTACTACCACCGACAGTGCGGCCGCCAACTGGCTGTGGAGAGCGGACCGTCCGAGACCGGCAGCCGATCCGAGGGCTTCCAGGCGGGCGGGGACGTCCGCGGCCGCGTTCGCGTGGACGGTGCCGCAGCCTCCCTCATGGCCGGTGTTGAGTGCGGCGAGCAGGTCCGACACCTCGGCGCCGCGCACCTCACCGACCACCAGCCGGTCCGGCCTCATGCGCAGTGCCTGGCGCACGAGGTCCCGCAGGGTGACGAGCCCGGCCCCTTCCTGGTTGGCGGGCCGCGATTCCAATCGCACGACATGGGGATGGTCGGGCCGCAGCTCCGCCGAGTCCTCGGCCAGGACGATCCGTTCGCCGGGTCCGGCCAGACCGAGCAGCGTGGCGAGGAGCGTGGTCTTGCCCGATCCGGTGCCGCCGCTCACGAGGTACGAGACGCGGGCGTGGACCAGGGCTCTCAGTACCGCGTCACCGCCCGGGGGAACGGTTCCGACGGCGACGAGTTCCTCCAGCGAGAATGCCTTCGGCCGCACCACCCGCAAGGACAGGCACGTCGATCCCACGGCGACGGGTGGCAGCACCGCGTGCATCCGGGTGCCGTCGGGGAGCCGCGCGTCCACCCATGGACGCGCGTCGTCCAGACGGCGGCCGGCGACGGCGGCGAGCCGTTGTGCGAGCCTGCGGACGGCCGCCGCGTCCGGGAAGCGCACCGTGGTCGGTTCGAGCCCGCGGCCGCGATCGACCCACACCCTGTCCGGGGCGCTGACCAGAACATCCGTCACCGACGGGTCGGCAAGCAGCGTTTCCAGCGGCCCCGTCCCCACCAGTTCCGAGCGAAGTTCCTCGGCAGCTCCGAGAACTTCGGCGTCGCCGAGCAGCCTTCCCTGTTCACGGAGGGCCGCCGCCACCCTGGCTGGGGTGGGCTCGGCTCCGCTTTCGGCGAGTCGCTGCCGGACCGCGTCCAGCAAGGCCCCGCTCACGACGTCACGTTCCCGGCCGGCACGTTCCCAGCGGTGCTCGCCGCCGCGCCGTGGCTCCCGGTGGAGGCGGCTGCGCCGACGAGGGCTTGCTCCCAGAACGCGGCGCAGAATCCGGCGAGTGGGCCGCGCGGGCGGGCCGATGTCTTCCGTGGGGCCAGTGCTCCTGCCGGATCCGGTTCCATCGGCACCTCGCCTGCGGAGGGCAGGCCGAGCGCGGCCGCGACCCAGTTCTCGTCCAGGCCTGCGGCGTACGGCCCGCGGACCAGCACCCGCAGATCGCGGACGGCGGAACCGATCGAGGAGGCCACCCGATGGGCGGCGGCCACAGCGCGCAGTTCGGCGGGAACGACGAGCAGGCACAGGTCGAGTTGGGCGAGCGCCTCGGCCATGCTCGCGTCGCCCCGCCGCGGCATGTCGACGACGACCACGCCGCCCCGGCGACGGCCGGCCGCCAGCACGGCGCGCACGGCCGTCGGCGGGACATCCACGGGATCGGTGCGGTCCCAGCTGAGCACGCGCAGGCCGTGCAGCAGGGGCAGTGATTCCTCCAGTGCGCCGCCGGCGACACGTCCGCGGGAGGCGGCGAAGTCGGGCCAGCGCCGGCCCGCCGTGTGCTCGCCGCCGAGAAGTACGTCGAGGCCGCCGCCGAGCGGGTCGGCGTCGACGAGCATCGTGCGCTGCCCTGCACGCGCAGCGGACACCGCGAGGGCGCAGGCGAGCGTCGAGGCACCCGCGCCTCCGCGTCCTCCGATCACGCCGACGGTGAGGGCGGGGGCTGCCCCTCCTTCCACGGCATCGGCGATCCGGTCGACGAGCCACTGTTCCGCGGCCGGCAGCCTCAGCACATGATCGGCGCCGATCTCGACGGCACACCGCCATGCACCGGGATCGTCCTCACCCCGGCCGACGAGGAGGACACCGTCCCTTCGCGGCACACCACGCAGACGCCGGGCCGCGTCGTCACCGACGAGGACCAGTGGTGCGGTGTCCCAGACACCGGTTCCTCCCGGGCCGTCACGTCCGGGATCATGGAGATGTCCCGGTGTGCCGTGCCGTACCTCTGGCTCGGCGCCCGCCGCCGCGCACAGTCGCAGCAGATCGTCGAGCAGATCGGGATCCTCGGTGAGGATCAACGGCCGCTGAGGACGCACCCGGGCGGATCGGCTCGTGCCGGCTCTCGTGGTCCTGTCAGTGCTCCCGTTCCCGGGCCTGTCGGAAGTAAGGCTTCCCTTCACGATCTCCGCTCCCTCTCACGCTGATTCACGGCGTCCGCGTACTTCGCGGGCGGAAATCACGGTGGCGGGATCTCGGAAATCAAGTGGATCTTGCCTGAAAACTGTGGACAAGCGACCCCTTGTGAATATCCCGTTCACCTATACCGGTGACTTCCGCAGAGCAGCCCCATGGCTACACACTGTGACGAGACGGGCGGGTGCGGCCGCCAGGGCGAAGAGGCGCGTCCCAGCGCGCGAAAGAGGTGGTGAGCATGCGGGGAGACCGGAAAGCCGTCCGGACATGCGACGACCCCCGCCGGGGGGGGAGAGCGGGGGTCGTCCCCACGGCCGACTCGGGGGGGGGAGGAGTCGGACCGGGTTAGCACGGTCGCGAACGATCCGTGACTTCCATGGTGTACCCGAGAGCCCTCTCAGGCAAACCCACACGCCAGAGCTTACGCCGAATGGTGGGCGCCTATGCTCGACGTCGTGGAAAACCACTCCTTGCCGCGCACAGCCGCCTTCTTCGACCTGGACAAGACGGTCATTGCGAAGTCTTCGACTCTGACCTTCAGCAAGTCCTTCTACCAAGGCGGCCTGATCAATCGCCGGGCCGTGCTGCGCACCGCCTATGCCCAGTTCGTGTTCCTCGCCGGCGGCGCGGACCACGACCAGATGGAGGGTCTGCGCAGGTATCTGTCGGGGCTCTGCAAGGGCTGGAACGTGCAGCAGGTCCGCGAGATCGTCGCCGAGACCCTGCACGACCTGATCGACCCGATCATCTATGACGAGGCCGCATCGCTCATCGAGGAGCACCACACCGCAGGCCGCGATGTGGTGATCGTCTCGACCTCCGGAGCCGAGGTCGTCGAGCCGATCGGTGAACTGCTCGGGGCGGACCGGGTGGTGGCCACCAGGATGGTCGTCGGCGAGGACGGCTGTTTCACCGGCGAGGTCGAGTACTACGCGTACGGGCCGACCAAGGCGGAGGCGATCCGGGGGCTCGCCGAGTCCGAGGGGTACGACCTGTCGCGCTGCTACGCGTACAGCGACTCGATCACCGACATCCCGATGCTGGAGGCCGTGGGGCATCCGCACACGGTGAATCCGGACCGGGCGCTGCGCCGGGAGGCCGCGGCACGCGACTGGCCGGTCCTGGTCTTCAACAGGCCGGTCCGGCTCAAGCAGCGACTGCCCGCGTTCTCTCTCCCGCCGCGGCCGGTACTGGTGATGGCGGCAGCGGTCGGGGCGGCGGCCGCGACGGCCGGCCTGGTCTGGTACGCCAGCCGACGGCGTACGTCAGGAGCGGGCGAGGCGTACGCCCGTATTTGAACCTAAAAGTAAAGAAGTGGGGCCAGGACTTCCGCTTGTCGGGTGGCTGGAGTACAAATGAGTCAACGGCCCGCGAGACCTAGGACATCCGAGAGGATTTACCTTCTACGCAATAAAGGCCCACGGACCGAAGCATGGACGCTTGGCACCCACGCGACGTCGACCCGTCGATTACGGGCCAGCTCACCAGGTGACGGGCAAAGACCTCGACCTGATGGGCGACATATCGAGGACGCTTGGTAACTGGGCGGACATGCCAGCGGCGGTACCAATACGGTACCGCCGCAACCCATTTCGGCCGCTTTTCCACCTCCGGATGCCGGCAGGTTCCGGCCGGCGCTCACACCGGCACCCAGGCCGTACACCGATGCCCAGGTGGCGCGCGCCGACGGTCGGGCCGTGGACCGGGTCCTGGGAGACCCGGGTCAGGCCGCGCCGCGCTGAAGTGCCTCGCAGACCGCGGTCGACTCCCGCACCCCGAGCTCCACGGCGCGGCCGCAGTGGATGATCCAGGCAGCCATACCCTCGGCCGTTCCCGAGGTGTAACCCTCCAGCGCCGCCAGATAGGCATCGCGGCCGAGCTCCGCGTGGCCGACCTCCGCAGGGCAGATCGACTTGGGGTCGAGTCCGCTGCCGATCAGGACGATCCGCTCAGCCGTGCGCGCGACCAGGCCGTTGTGCGAGCCGAAGGGCCGCAGCGCCATGAGCTCGCCGTGCACCACGGCCGCCGTCACCAGGGCCGGCGCCGCACTGCCCGCGATGATCAGCCCGGACAGGCCTTCCAGACGGCCCGACACCTCGTCGGCGTCCGGCAGCGGAAGCCCGACCAGCGGCTCATCGACCTTCTCGCCCGCCAGCCTCGGCCGGCCGACGGACTCGTCGGGGGCCGTGCCACCTGCCGCGACGAGATGGAGGCGTGCGAGTACCCGCAGCGGGGACTGCCGCCAGATCGACAGCAGCTGTCCGGCCTCGGAGGTGAGCCGCAGTGCCGCTCCGACGGTTCGCGCCTCTTCGTCCCCGCCGAAATCGGTGCGCCGACGCACCTCTTCGAGGGCCCAGTCGGCGCCGGAGAGCGCGGCGGAACCACGCGCCCCGCGCAGCGCCGCCTCGGCCGTCACCTCGTTGCTGCGGCGCCGCATGACCCGGTGTCCGTAGACCCGGTCCACTGCCTTGCGTACGGAGTCCACGGCATCAGGGACGCCGGGCAGCGCGCCCAGGGCGACAAGGGGGTCAGCGGCGTTCGTACTCATAGGTAAGGAGGCTACGCGCACCCTGCCCCCGCCCCACGTTCGAGTGGTCTTCTTCACTCCCGCTCGCCACTGCAGGCAATCATGCGATTACTTTTGGTGAACATGAGAGTCGCTTTCGTCGGGAAGGGCGGCAGTGGCAAGACCACGCTGTCCTCGCTGTTCACCCGCCATCTCGCCGCCGACCAATGCCCGGTCGTCGCGGTCGACGCCGATATCAACCAGCATCTGGCCGCCGCCCTCGGACTCGGCGACGAGGAGGCTTCCGCGCTTCCCGCGTTGGGCGCGCATCTTCCCCTGATCAAGGACTACCTGCGCGGCGACAACCCACGGATCACGTCCGCCGAGACGATGATCAAGACGACTCCCCCGGGCGAGGGTTCGCGACTGCTGCGCATCCAGGAGGACAACCCCGTCTACCGGGCGTGCGCCCGGACCGTGCGGCTGGACGGGCACGACGTCCGCCTGATGGTCACCGGCCCGTTCACCGAGGGGGATCTCGGGGTGGCCTGCTACCACTCGAAGGTAGGCGCGGTCGAGCTCTGCCTGAACCACCTGGTGGACGGTCCGGGCGAATACGTGGTCGTCGACATGACGGCCGGTTCCGACTCCTTCGCCTCCGGCATGTTCACCCGCTTCGATATGACTTTCCTGGTGGCCGAGCCGACCCGGAAGGGCGTGTCGGTCTACCGCCAGTACAAGGAATACGCCCGCGACTTCGGTGTGGCTCTCAAGGTGATCGGCAACAAGGTGCAGGGGCGCGACGACCTCGACTTCCTGCGCGAGGAGGTCGGTGACGACCTGCTGGTCACCATGGGCCACTCCGACTGGGTACGGGCCGTGGAGAAGGGGCGGCCCGCCCCGTTCGCCCAGCTGGAACCGGAGAACCTCGGGGCCCTGCGACTGGTCCGGAAGGCCGCCGACGCCTCGTACGAGCGCCGGGACTGGGCGCGGTACACACGCCAGATGGTCCATTTCCACCTGAAGAACGCGGAGAGCTGGGGCAACGCGAAGACGGGCGCCGACCTGGCGGCCCAGGTCGATCCCGCCTTCGTGATGGACGAGCGTTACGCGGATCCGGATGCCGTGCTGAACGGCTCCGTCGGTGCCGCTGAGCCACAGCCGGTCTGACGGACTCCGGCGGGGCGGGGGGCGCACGGGGCACCCGGAGCGGACGGTGTTCCGGGGACGCCCCGAAACACCGCAGACGTCAATGGGAACACGGTCGGGCCGTGCCCCCGGCCGCGCCGGCAAGGGCGTGGCCGGCGCGGACAGGCCGGATGCGCGGTTCGCCAGGGAGAGTTCGACGGTTGCGAGCCGCTCCCGGCCGACCAGCGGCTTGTGGCCGACCGGGAGGGTACGGAGCTTTCTCATCACTTGTGGGTCCTGCGCGTCCGTCCAGTTGACGAGCTGTCTGAACAAGACGCACCGGTCTACTGGACGTACACGGCCTTGATGCCTGCTCGACGGCACGCATATAGGTGTCGCCGCTCCAGGACTCGAAGTGGTTGCTGATGATCAGCCGGGCGCGATTGCCCTCGTACGCACGCCTGACGGCCTGGAGCAGTCCGCCGCGCATCTGCTTGCCCCAGTAGGCGTGCTTGGCCAGATCTCCGCAGGCCGGACCCTCTGCCCTTCCAGGCAGGGGGTGTGGGCGCCGATGAGCTCCTTGCCGTAGCCGAAGGGAGCGGCTCGGCCCCGGCGAAGCCGGAATGCCGGGGCGGCTTCTGACCTGCCCTCAGGTGCTCGGGCCTGGCGATCCAGGGCAGCGCTCCGGTGTAGGCGGTGCAGCCGTCGCCGATCAGACGCACTCCGTTCGGGGCACCCAGGGGCCGTTCACCCCGGCCGGATCTCCGGGGGTGCCGCTACAGCCGGCCGCGGCGGGCACGAGCGCGGCAGTGACGATACCGAAGGTGATCTTCCTCCCGGCGGCCTTCATCCACACACCCTCCCTCAGGTCCTCTGCGCCGACTGCCGCGTCGACGATCCGGCCATCGCATTACGGCCGCCGAGAAAGGGGCCCGACTAACCGTTCAAAATGACCAATCACTCGCCAGAGTGAAGCCATGCCCCATTTGCCCGGATGATCCACCCGGCCTCTTTACTCTCCATTACTGTTCATTTACTCAGAGTTTGAGGAATTTCCGCCCGCGTACGCCGTGACCGCCCCGGAGGGAGACGGGAATGCCCACATCCGTCACCAAGCACACCGAGCGCGGGTCTCAGCCGACCCGTACTGCACGCCTCTCACGCTTCTCACTGTTCACCCGCTTCCAGCGGCCGCACAGTCCGCCCGGCGGAGAGGACCGCCGCCGCTTCTCCCTCGCGAGCGCCGATGTGTCGGCCTCCATTTCCGTGTTCCTGATCGCGCTGCCGCTTTCCCTCGGGATCGCCCTGGCCACCGGCGCTCCGCTCCAGGCCGGACTGGTCGCCGCTGCCGTTGGCGGGCTCGTCGTCGGCTGGTTCGGCGGTGCACCCCTCCAGGTCAGCGGCCCCGCCGCCGGACTCACCGTGGTCACGGCCGATCTGATCCAGAGATACGGATGGCGCACCACCTGTGCCATCACCGCACTCGCCGGACTCACCCAACTCGTCCTGGCTTCCCTGCGGGTGGCTCGCTCGGCGCTCGCCGTCAGCCCGGCCATCGTCCACGGAATGCTCGCGGGCATCGGCGTCACGATCGCCCTCGCCCAGCTGCACATCGTCCTCGGCGGCACACCGCAGAGCTCCGCGATCGACAACGTCCGCGGCCTCCCCGCCCAGCTCGCCGATCTGCAGCCGGCCGCGCTCTCGGTCAGCGCGGTCACCATCATCCTGCTTCTGGCCTGGCCCCGGATTCCGGGACGTACCGGCCGGATCGCTCGCTTCGTCCCCGCCGCACTGGCCGCCGTGACCTGCGCGACCGCACTCGCCGTGGCCGCCGGCCTCCGCCTGCCCAGCGTCGATCTGCCGTCCTGGAGCAGCCACGCGCTGCCCAGCCTGCCCGAAGGACCCGTGCTGGGAGTCCTCGCGGCAGTCCTCACGATCACCCTGGTCGGCAGTGTCGAGTCACTGCTGTCCGCGGTAGCCGTCGACAAGCTGGCCGCCGCCCGCAAGGAGCCCGCCGTGCGGGTGCCACGCGCCAACCTCGACCGGGAACTGGCCGGCCAGGGCACCGCGAACATGATCTCCGGGGCACTTGGCGGACTGCCCGTCACCGGCGTCGCCGTGCGAAGCGCCGCCAATGTGTCCGCGGGCGCGGTCAGCCGGCACTCCACGATGCTCCACGGGGTGTGGATCGTGCTGGCGGCGCTGTTCCTCGTCCGGTTGCTCGACCTCATCCCGTTGGCGGCGCTGGCCGCGCTGGTGATGGTGGTCGGGGTGCAGATGGTGAACATCACCCATCTGCGGAACGTCAATCGCAACCGCGAAACGCTGGTCTACTTCGTGACCATGTCCGCGGTCGTGCTCGCCGGGGTGCTGGAAGGGGTGGCGATCGGCATCGGCGTCGCCGTGGTCGTCGCGCTGCACCGGCTGACCCGCACCCGGATCACCGTGAAGGAGCGCGACGGGACGCATGTGGTGTGGGCCCGCGGGCAGTTGACCTTCCTCGCCGTCCCACGACTGAGCCGGGCACTGCACCAAGTCCCCGCGGGGGCACATGCCGTGGTCGAACTGGACGGGTCGTTCATGGACCATGCGGCCTTCGAAGCGCTTCAGGACTGGCAGGACAGCCACACCGCGCAGGGAGGCCGGGCCGAGATCACCGGACGCTCGGGCGGCCGGATCGCCGAACCGTCGGGGCCGCACTCCTGCTGCCGGCCCTGGACGCCCTGGCGCAATCACCACTGCCACGACGAGCCGTCGTCCACCGCGACGCCGACCGGACCGGCGAGCCGGCAGCTGGCCAGCGGCCTCAGCTCGTTCCAGCGGAACACCGCCCCACTCGTACGGGACGAACTGGCCCGGCTCGCCCGAGAAGGGCAGCAGCCGTCCCAGCTGTTCATCACCTGCGCGGACTCCCGCCTGGTCACCAGCATGATCACGGCCAGTGGCCCCGGCGATCTGTTCACCGTGCGCAACGTGGGCAATCTGGTGCCGCTGCCCGGTGAGGAAGGCGGTGGCGACCACTCCGTGGCAGCCGCGATCGAGTACGCCGTGGACGTACTGCGCGTGGGCAGCATCACGGTCTGCGGACACTCGGGATGCGGAGCGATGCAGGCGCTGCTGGACAGCTCCGACGAGGGAGCCGACACCCCGCTGAAACGCTGGCTGCGTCACGGCGCGCCCAGTCTGCGCCGTGTGGCGAGCACGGACCACGGCTCGGCGCGGATCTCCGGCCGTCCGCCCGCCGACACCGTGGAGCAGCTCTGTCTCACGAACGTGGTGCAGCAGCTCGAACACCTCAGGGCGCATGAGGCGGTTGCCCGGCGTCTCGCCGAGGGAGCGCTGGAACTCCACGGCATGTACTTCCACGTGGGCGAGGCCCAGGCGTATCTGCTGTCCGGCGAGGAGTCCGCCGAGGCCTTCGACCGGATCCGTCCAGCCGCCCTGGAGCAGTCGCGCGCCTGAACCGCCCGGGCGTCCCGCCCGTGGGAAGGAATGGCCTCCCCGACCGGACCAGTCCCGGCCCGACCCGGGGCCGTCCGAGCCCGTCCCCGCCCGGACCTGCGCAGACCCGCGCAGACCCGCGCAGACAGGGCTCACCCGTGAGGGAGGCCGCAACCACCTTCACCACGACCCGACAGGTCTAAACCATTATCCGGGAGGCTCTTGTCACCCGGGCACGGGCCTGATGAGGTATGGCGTGGGACACATCGGATGCCCTGGGAAAGGGAGATGCAGTGAGCAACCAGAGCCTGGCCAATCTGCTGAGGGAAGAGCGGCGGTTCGCTCCGCCGACGGAGCTGGCCGCGGGCGCGAACGTCACGGCAGCGGCC